>JAYTTN010000718.1:0-3710 GCA_043745295.1 Fimbriiglobus sp.
CAACGCGATGATTCCCCCTCACCCCCAACCCCTCTCCCGCAAGGGGAGAGGGGAGCAAACGCTAGTTCAGGTTCATCGTCAGCAGAAACTCCAGGTTCGACTTCGTCTTCTTCATGCGGTTGGTGATCAGTTCCATCGCCTCGACCGGGTGCATGTCGGCCAGCACCCGCCGCAGGATGGCGATCTTGGCCAGCTCCTCCGGCGTCAGCAGCAGGTCTTCCTTGCGGGTGCCGCTGCGGTTCACGTCGATGGCCGGGTAGACCCGCTTCTCGACCAGCCGCCGGTCCAGGTGCAGTTCCATGTTGCCGGTGCCCTTGAACTCCTCGAAGATGATGTCGTCCATGCGGCTGCCGGTGTCGATCAGGGCGGTGGCCAGGATGGTGAGCGAGCCGCCCTCCTCGACGTTCCGCGCGGCCCCGAAGAACTGCTTCGGCTTCTGCATGGCGTTGCTGTCCAGGCCGCCCGACAGCAGCTTGCCGCCGCCGGGGGCCTCGGCGTTGTGCGCCCGCGCCAGCCGGGTGATGCTGTCCAGCAGGATGACCACGTCCTTCTTCAGTTCGACCATCCGCTTGGCCTTTTCCAGCACGATGTCGGCGATGTGGATGTGCTCCTCGCTCGGCTCGTCGAACGTGCTGGCGACGACTTCGGCGTTGGTGCCGTGCACCAGCCGCTGCATCTCCGTCACCTCCTCCGGCCGCTCGTCCACCAGCAGCACGAAGACGTAGGCTTCGGGGTGGTTCTTGAGGATGGCGTTGGCCATCTTCGACAGCAGGATGGTTTTGCCGGTGCGGGGCGGGGCGACGATCAGCCCCCGCTGGCCCTTGCCGATGGGCGTGACCAGGTCCACGATCCGCATGGACAGGTCGTCGGCGCACTCCAGCTTCAGCCGGCTGTTCGGGTGCAGCGGGGTGAGGTCGCCGAAGCTGGTGACGCTGGTCGTCTCCTCGGCGGGCTTGTTGTTCACCAGCTCGATCTGCATCAGCGCGAAGTTGTCCTGGTTCTCGATCGGCAGGCGGATCGGCCCCTCGACGATGTACCCGGTGCGGAGGCTCATGCGGCGGATTTGCGACGGCGAGACGTAGATGTCTTCCGGGCTGGCCAGGTAGTTGTGGGCGGCGCTGCGGAGGAAGCCGTACCCGTCGGGCAGCACTTCCAGGGTGCCGCTGCCCTTCACCACTTCGCCCCGCTCGATCTGCCGGCGGACGACGCCGACGATCAGCTGGGCGCGGTTCAGGCCGGTGCTTTCGCGGAGGCCTTCCTTCGCCGCCAGCTCGAACAGTTCGGGCATCGGCATCCGGTACAGGTCGTCCAGCCGGGCGGCCGGGCCAGTGCCGCGGGGCATCGGCGGCTGGCGCATCGGGCCGTCGTGGTTGCCCTGGTGCTGGCGGTCGTCGCGGTACTCGCGGTCGCGCGGGCCGTTGTTGCTGTTGTTGTGGTGCCCGCGCGGGCCGGGGCCGCGGTCGTGGAACTCCCGCTGCGGCGGGCCGCGGTCGTCGCGGAACTCGCGCGGCGGCGGCTCGCGGAACTCGCGTTCCGGCTGGCGCGGCTGCGGTTCGCGTTCCGGCTGGCGTTCCCGTTCGACGACGGGAGCGGGCGGCGGGGCGATGGGGCCGGCGGCCGGGGGCAAGGGGGCGGGAAGGGGCTGGGCAGCGGGGTCGGGGGCGACCGGGTCGCCGGGCTTGCGAATCACCCGCTTGCGGATCAGGGGCCGAGGAGCCGGAACCCCTTCGACGCTCTTGGCGTCGGGCATAACTCTTACCTCGAGATGTGGAACGAGACCCGTGCGCGGGGGCGCGGGTCGGGTGCTCGTGCGACCGGTGAACGGCCGAACCGCGACCCGTTGGGGGACGGAAAACTCGGATTGAAGCGGGCGAGAACGGCTCTCGCCCGGAGGGCCGACGGCGGAAGCCGAGGGCCGCGTCGAAACAGGGATCACGGACGGAACGCTACGGACCTCTTCGCCTCATGTTCGCCGGCCGGGTTCTCCGGCGACGATCCCCGAAGGGTGTCGCACGGCGGAAGTTGGCTCGGCGGGCGGCGGTGGAATCGGATTCGGATTCGGAGTCAGGCTCCAGACGGAATCAACGAGAGTCAACTTGGGATCCAATCGGAATAGTCGGAATCAACTCGGACGCAGCGGTGACGGATCGAAAAAGGTTCGAGCGGACACGCGGTGCGGCGAAAAGGGTGAAAGCAGTAGCCCAGGATCGGTCATGTCTCTTTGCTTAAAAGTACTATAGCGGCAGTTCCGCCAGAATCCAGTGCGAAATTCCGGCCAAATCGCAACTGGTCGAATCGGGGGCTGGCAACATACTTTTTTGTATCGCACGGACCGACCGGGGGGCAATCCCAGTTTCCGGGGTTCGGCGGGAATCACGAGCCGCCCAGTCGAGCGAAGTCGTCCCAGAAGCCGGGGTAGGTCTTGGCCACGCAACCGGGGCCGTTCACCACCACGCCCGGCACCTTCAGACCCACCAGTGCGAGGCTCATAGCCATACGATGGTCGTCGTAAGTGTCCACGGCACAGCCCGTCAGCGGTTTCGGGGTGATCCGCAGCCCGTCGGGGAACTCCTCGACCTCAGCCCCCAGCTTTCGCAATTCCGCTGCCACGGCCGCGATGCGGTCGGTCTCCTTGTGGCGGATGTGGCCGACGTTGCGGATGGTCGTCGGCCCGTCGGCGAAGCAGGCCACCGCCGCCAGGGTCATCACCGTGTCGCTGATGGCGTTCATGTCCGCGTCGATGCCGCGCAGCGGCCCGCCGCGAACGGCGATGCCGTCGGCCAGCTCCGTGACGACGCAGCCCATCGCTTGCAGGCAATCGACGAACTTCACGTCGCCTTGCAACATGTCGCGTTTCATGCCGCGCACGGTCACTTCACCGCCCGCGATCGCCGCCGCCGCGAAGAAGTAGCTGGCGGAGCTGGCGTCCGGTTCGATGGGGTAGGTGACGACGCATTGCGACTGTCGGCCCGGTATTCGCCACCGTCCGGAGCCTTCTCGCTCAACGGTGAGTTGAAACCACTTGAGCATCGACAGCGTCATTTCGATGTACGGTTCGGACACGACCGGGCCGTCGATCTCAATGACCGTGTCGCCGCTCGCGAACGGCGCGGCCAGCAGCAATCCGCTCAGGAACTGACTGCTCACGTCGGCCCTGACGCGGACGTGTCCGCCCTTCAGCCCGTTCGCGTTCACGATCACCGGCGGGCAACCGTTGCCGCTCTCGCTCCGCACGTCCACGCCGAGTTGCGTCATTGCGTCGAGCAAGTCCTGGATGGGCCGCTCCCGCATTCGCGGGACGCCGTCCAAACGGTAGGTGCCTTCGCCGAGCGCCAGCATCGCGGTGAGAAAGCGGATCGTCGTCCCGGAATTGCCAACGAACAAATCGGCGCTGCCGTTCGGCACCCACTCGTCATCATCAATGATCTCGTGACTTTGGTCCCGCCGAACCGTCACCTCATGTTTGGTCCAATCCGCCGTTACTATCCAACCGAGTCGCCGAAGGCAGTCGATCATCACTTCTGTATCGTCGCTTCGCAACGCACCCGCCAACGTCATGCTTGGTGCCGTGAGCGCCGCCAGCACCAGCGCGCGGTTGGTGATGCTCTTGCTCCCCGGCACCGTCACCGTAGCGACAGGGGGAGAGATGAGCGGCGTGATCGGGAGCGACTTCGGGTAGGGTGGCATCGACGGCGACCGAGTTTGTGGGA
>JAYTTN010000719.1:0-13928 GCA_043745295.1 Fimbriiglobus sp.
CTCGGTCTTCAATCCTGCCTTTCATCCTGTGATCCCGTCCAAACTGCCTTCCCCTCTTCCACTCACCCCCCGTACTTCTCCGGCAGCAGCAAGGCGGCGGGCGTCTGCAATCGGCGGATGACGGCATTCCCGAACGCGGCCCCGATGGCCCCGTCCAGCACGCGGTGGTCGAACGAGAACGACAGGAACACGATGTCCGCCGGCCGGACGCTGCTGTTGGCGTCGTACACCGGCCGCTTCGTCACCTTGCCGACGCCGAGGATGCCGACCTCCGGCGAGTTGATGATCGGCGTCGAGATCAGCCCGCCGATGTTCCCGACCGACGTGACGGTGAACGTGCCGCCCTTCAGGTCGTCCAGCTTCGACCGCCCCGCCCGCGCCTCGCCGCTCAGCCGTTCGATGTCCGCCGCGATGGTCGCCACGTCCTTCTGGTCGGCGTCGCGGATGACGGGCACGATCAGGCCGTTCGGGGCGGCCACCGCGATGCCGATGTGGTACTTGTCGTGCAGCACGATCTCGTTCGCCGCCTCGTCCAGGGTGCTGTTCACGACGGGGATTTCCTTCAGTGCCCGCGCCACCGCCTTCACGACGAACGGCAGGTAGGTCAGCTTCACGCCGCTGGCGGCGAACGGCTCCTTCAACTGCCCGCGCATCTTCACGAGGTCGGTCAGGTCGCACTCGTCCACGTAGGAGTAGTGCGGGATGGCCCGCTTCGCCTCGACCATGCGTTCGGCGATCTTCCGCCGCAGGCCGACCAGCTTCGTCCGCGTGCCCGGCCGGCCGTAATCGAACGCGAGTGGGGCCGGCTTCGCCGCCGGTTCGGGAGTCGTTTCCGAGGGTCGCAGGAAGCCCGCCAGGTCGTCGATCAGCACCCGCCCGGCGGGACCGCTGCCGCGCACGCGGGCCAGATCGACGCCCAGCTTGCGGGCCATGTGCCGCACCGACGGCGCGGCCGGCGGCGGCGCTCCCACGGCCGGCGCGGTGACGCCGTTCCGCGCCGCCGCGAACGGGGCAGGTGTCGCGCGGATCGACGCGGGCCGTTCGGCGGACACCTGGGCCGCCGACTCCGCCGTCTCGAACCGCATCACGATCTGGCCGACGCTGATCTTGCTCCCCGGTTCCGCGAGGGTGGCGGTGACGGTGCCGGTGAACGCCGCCGGCACCTCCATCGTGGCCTTGTCGGACATCACCTCCATGAGCGATTGCCCGCGCTTGACCGCATCGCCCGGCGACACCAGCCAGCGGACCAGCTCCACTTCCAGCAGCCCTTCGCCGACCGGCGGCAGCGCGAAATCCATTGTCCCGACTCCGGGCGTGTGGGGCCTACGAATCGCCGGCCGAGCGTCCGGCCACCCGGCACCGCCCGTCAGACGGCGACGGGCGCTTCGGCCGCATCGAGCTGCTTCTGCTTGGGCACCTGGATCGGCACCACGTTCTTCGCCAACCCGACCGCGGCCAGCATCCGGATGAACGTGTACGTCAGGTCAATCTCCCACCAGCGGTGGCCGTGGCTGGCGGCGCGCGGGGTCGCGTGATGGTTGTTGTGCCAGCCCTCGCCGTTGGTCAGCGCGGCCACCCACCAGGTGTTGCGGCTGTGGTCTTTGGTGTCGTAGTTCTGGTAGCCCCACCGGTGCGAGGCCGAGTTCACCAGCCAGGTGATGTGCCAGACGTACACGGTGCGGGCGACGATGCCCCACGCGAACATCTGCGCCGTCGCCGCGATCAGACCGTCCAGGCCGTCCACCAAATACCCTATGCCGGCAGCGGCGGCCAGCAGCAGCCCGATGTGCGCCAGGTACAGGCGGAACCAGCGGTTCCGCTTGTGGAGGTTTCGCAGCCACGGGTCCATCAGCAGGTCGGGGATGTACTTTTCGTAGGTGAACATCGACTTCATCCGCGGGTCTTCGGAGTAAATCCACTGCATGTGGCCCCAGAAGAAGTGCCCGACCGGGCTGTGCGGGTCGCCGTCCACGTCGCTCTTCTGGTGGTGCATGCGGTGGACGCACACCCAGCGGAACGGCGGCGTCTCCAGGCTGCAAATGCCGAACCGGACGAACGTCCGCTCCAGCCACGTCGGGAACTCGACCGACCGGTGCGTGAGCAGCCGGTGGTAGCCGAGGTTGATGCCGAGGCTGCCGAAGAGGAAGTTGCCGACCAGCAGGTAGACCGGGAACCACCAGGTGAAGAACGGCTCGAAGAAGGCGACGGGCAGCAGCAGGTGGAACCCGACCAGCACGCCGAGGTACAGCGGGACGATGCGTTGGCGGGGCGGGGCGACGGCGGTGGTAATCACGGGCAAGGGTCTCGCGGAAACGGTCGGCAGACAAGAACCGTATCACGAGTTAGTGTAGCAACACAAGGGAAGGTGACGGCGGGGCGCGGCGGCCGATTCCGGCGGTCGGAGGTCTGGCCCGTTCTCGTCGCGCGGCCGCCCCGGAGACGCGGCCCGATTCGCTCCCGGTTCCTGGGCCGCGCGAACGCGAAGCGTAGAACACCGAGGGGCACTCTTTTCTCGAACCGCCATCGCCCGCCATCCCGAGAGACCCGCCATGTTCCGCGCGTCCGCCGCCGTCGTGTTGCTCGCCCTGTCCGCCGCGTCCGCCGCCGACCCGTGCGTGTCCGGGGTGCCCGTCGGCAAGCGGCCGGGGCCGTACAGCTTCCTCGTTGCCACCGGGCCGGAGCGCGGCAAGCCGACGTGCTACATCTGCGAACAGGAGAAGAAGCCGACGGCCGTGGTGTTCGCTCGCGCCCTGACCCCCGCGCTCGGCGAGCTGCTGGCGAAACTCGACGCCGAGGCGGTCGCGCGGAAGGACGGCGGGTTCAAGGTGTGGATGACGCAGTTGGCCGACAAAGCCGACCTGGACGCGCTGGCGAAGTGGGCCAAGGAGCAGGGGCTGAAGAACGTGCCGGTCGGGGCGTTCGAGGACGCCGACGGCCCGCCGGCGTACACCCTGCACGCCGACGCGGAGGTCACGGTGCTGCTGTTCGTGAAAGAGAAGGTGGTGGCCAACTTCGCCTTCCGCGGCGGCGAACTGACCCCGGACGCGACCGCCGCCGTGCTGAAAGCCGTGCCCAAACTCTTCGACGCGAAGTGACGACCCGAGCGGAACCGCCCGACAACCGTGATTCCACCCGTTCGCCGGCTCCGGTACAATCACCCTCCTTGCCCACCCCTCGCCGGAGCGGTCCCCGATGCGGTTCCTCCTCTCCCTCGCGCTGGCCTTGCTTCTCGGCCAACTCGCGCCCGCGCAAGACCTCGTGGCGAAAACCGACGCCAAGACGCCGGCCGAAGAACTCAAGTGCTTCACCCTGCCGCCGGGGTTCGAGGCGCAACTGGTGGCGTCCGAACCGGACATCCAGAAGCCGATGCAACTGGCCTTCGACGCCAAGGGCCGGCTGTGGGTGACGACCTCGCACCACTACCCGTTCGCCGTCGCCGAGGGGAAAGGGACCGACAAGCTGTTCGTCCTGTCCGACTTCGGCGACGACGGCAAGGCGAAGAAAGTGCAGGTGTTCGACGACAAACTCAACATCCCCATCGGCGTGCTGCCGCTGCCGGACGGCAAGTCGGTCATCGTCTCCGAGTGCGGCAAAATCCTGAAGCTGACCGACACCGACGGCGACGGCAAAGCCGACAAGCGGGAGGTGCTGTTCGGCGGGTTCGGGTTCAAGGACACGCACGGCATGACGAACTCGTTCACCCTGCTGCCGGACGGCTGGGTGTACGCCTGCCACGGGTTCGCCAACGACAGCAAGGTGAAGGGCACGGACGGCCACGAGATCAGTATGAACAGCGGGCACACGTTCCGCTTCAAGACGGACGGCTCGCGGATCGAAATCTTCACGCGCGGGCAGGTGAACCCGTTCGGCATGTGCGTCGATCCGTGGCTGAACTTGTATACGGCGGACTGCCACAGCCGGCCGATGACGCAACTGGTCCGCGGCGCGTACTACGACAGCTTCGGCAAGCCGCACGACGGTTTGGGTTACGCCCCGCACGTCATCAACCACATGCACGGCAGCACCGGCCTGTGCGGGCTGGTGTATTACGCCGCCGACCACTTCCCGAAGGAATGGACGGACGTGATGTTCGTCGGCAACTGTGTGACGAACCGCATCAACTGCGACAAGATCGGGTGGCAGGGCGCGACGCCCGTCGGCAAGGAGCTGCCGGACTTCCTCAGCAGTTCGGACCCGTGGTTCCGGCCGGTGGACATCAAGCTGGGGCCGGACGGCGCACTGTATGTGAGCGACTTTTACAACAAGATCGTCGGCCACTACGAGGTGGACTTGAAGCACCCCGGCCGGGACAAGGACCGCGGCCGGGTGTGGCGGATCGTGTACACGGGCAAGAAGGGTGAGAAGGTGCCACCGCTGGCGTTCGCCCGCAAGGACTGGACGCAGGCGAGCGCCGACGAGTTGTTCGCCGACTTCGGCCACCCGAACGTCGCCGTTCGTTTGCTGGCCGCGAACGAAGCGGCGGGGCGGGCGAATTTCAAACCGGAGGCGCGAACCATCCTCGACGACCTGCCGAACGCCTCGGCGCGGGTCGGGCTGATGGCGACGGTTCGGGAGCGGACGGGCGAGATCAAGATCGCCGACTACGAGCAAGCCGCCGCGTTCGGCAAGCAGAACCCGGACAAGATCAAATCGGACTCGCTCACGGGATTGCTTGTGAAGTCGCTCGTCAGCCGCGACAAGTGGGGGCCGGAGGAGCGGAAGTTGGCCCTCGACTGGTTCGCCAATTTCGACAGCATCCGAGTGAAGCGGGCGGTAGTGGACGGCATGACAGCCCACCCGGACGCCGAGTTCGTCGCCCCGCTGTTGAAGTTCCTGCCGACCCTCGCGGCGGACGACCTGTACTTCAGGCACGCCGCGAAGGCGGCCCTGCGGAACTGCCTGGAACAGAAGGGCGGCTGGAATGAGGCAATCAAAGTTCTCCCGATGAAGGCGGGTGAAAAGCCCGAGGGGTATCGTCATCTAGTCGAGGCGGTGCTGGGGACCACCGAGCCGCAACTTCTGTTCGAGTTGAAAGTCATCACCCCTCTCGGCTTGGTGCCCGACGACCTGCTCTTCGACTACGGCCGTCTGATCGGCAAACGGGGCACCCCGCAGCAATGGGGCGCGCTCGCGGGCTCCATCTGCGATTCGCCGTACAGCATGCGTTCGGCCGGTGCCGTTCGCGGGCTGCTTGGCATCATCCGCGGCATCCAGGAATCCGGACGTAAGCTTGAGCCGCGCGACCTGTCAGAATTGATGTGGGTCACCAGCGCCGCCTGGCGCGGGCTGCAACCGCCGCACTCCGACAAGCCGGGCGTGGCAGACGCCTGCCTTGAGATCGCCCGCGAACTTCGGAACCTGTTCCCAAAAGAACTGCCTCAGAGTGTCGTTCTTCAAGTTGTCGGGGCGAAAGACCTGTCGGGTGATGTCGTCCGGAAAGGGCGCGTGGCGGAGATCTTCGCCCTGCTCGGCGACCGCAAGCTCCGCGAAACGCTTCTCAAGTGGCTTCCCGACAGCGGGCTGCCTGCCGCCCCGCGCGAGCGAGCCGTTCTCGCCTTGCTCAACACCGCCCCGGTTGCGGCCGAGCAGATCGCCGCGAAGGACTTGTTCAAGACGGCGCAATATTCCTTCGCCCTGACGTTGGCGGTCGGGCTGGCCGGCGACAAGTTCGGCGCGGACCTGCTGCTGGCGGCGGTGAAGGCCGGCGACGCGCCCGCGCGGCTGCTTCAGGAAAAGGCCGTGCTGGACCGCCTGAAGGCCACCGCCGTCGCCGACCTCGACAAGAAGGTCGCCGACCTGACCAAGGGCATCCTGCCGCCGGACAAGCGGATCGAAGACCTCATCAAGAAGCGGGCCGACGGGTTCCGCAAGGGGACGTTCGACGCGGCGAAGGGCCAGGAGGTGTTCAAGAAGAGTTGCGCCATCTGCCACCAGTTGAACAACGAGGGCGCGAAGGTCGGCCCGCAGCTCGACGGCGTCGGCATCCGCGGCCTCGACCGGCTACTCGAAGACACCCTCGACCCGAACCGCAACGTGGACGCGGCGTTCAAGTCCACGACGCTGATCCTGTCCGACGGCCGGTCGCCGACGGGGCTGGTCCGCGAGGACGGCAACACGTTCGTGCTGATCGACGGCCTGGGCAAGGAGAACCGCTTCCCGAAGGCGGACGTGGACAAGGTGGTGGCGTCGAACCTGTCGGCCATGCCGGCGAACGTGGACGGCACCGTTTCCGAAGCGGATTACTACCACCTGCTGGCGTATCTGTTACAACAGAGGCCGAAGTGATCGCCGGAACCGGGCGAGCGGGGGGCGTAAGCCCCCTGTTTGTTTCTCGTTGACTCGTCAACAGGGGGCTTACGCCCCCCGCTCGCCAAGCAACCCCTCTCCCCCGCGCCCACCCCATGCCCCTCTTCGCCGAAACCTACGTCCAGAATCTCGACCCGCTGAACTTCCCGCTGCTCTCCACCTTCTTGGCGGCACTCCCGGTGTTGGTCCTGTTCTACCTGCTGGTCGGCCGGCGGTGGCTGGCCAGCCTGGCGGGGGCCGCCGGGTCGGTGGTGGCCGTCCTGCTCGCCGTGTTCGCCTTCGACATGCCGGCGGACAAGGCCGTGTCGTCGTGGATTTACGGGGCCTGCTTCGGCTTGCTGCCCATCGGCTGGACGGTGTTCGGGGCGATGCTCATTTACAACCTGACCGTGGAGACGGGGCAGTTCAGCATCATCCGGCGGAGCATCGGCGGCCTGAGTGGGGACGCCCGCGTGCAGGCGGTGCTGATCGGCTTCTGCTTCGGCGCGCTCATGGAAGGGGCGGCCGGGTCCGGGTCGCCGGTGGCCATCTGCGGGGCCATGCTGGCCGGGCTGGGCATGCCGCCGCTGCGGGCCGCCGTCATCTGCCTGATCGCCAACACGTCGCCGGTCTGCTACGGCGGGCTGGGCACGCCGATCTTCGTGCTGCACGGCGTGACCGGCCTACCCGGCGACGCCATCAGCACCATGTGCGGGCACCAACTCCCGTTCCTGTCGTGCCTGATCCCGCTGTACATGGTGAAGATGATCTGCACCTGGAAGCAGACGTGGGAGGTGCTGCCGGCGCTGGCCGTCGGCGGCGGGTCGTTCGCCGTCTTCCAGTACTTCTTCGCCACCCTGCACGACTGGGGTGGGCCGAGCGTGTGGCCGCTGACCGACGTGGGCGCGTCCATCTTCTCGATGATCACCCTGGCCCTGTTCCTGCGGTTCGTGTGGAAGCCGAAGAACGAGTGGCGGTTCCCGCCGAACGCCGACCCGATGACCGGGAAGGCGGATCCGACGGCGGTGGCCCCGACCGACGCGCACGCCGTCGCCGCCCGCGAGCAGGTCGAGCGCCTGCTTCACTCCCAGGTGGATGCCGACCGCAAGGCCGCACCGCTCACGCCGTGGGCGGTGATGACGGCGTGGTCGCCGTTCGTCATCATGGCGCTGTGCCTGGGCGTCATCGGCTTCGCCCGGCAAGCGGAGAAGCCCGGCCCGATCGACTTGGGCGCGGGCGTTCGCTCCTTCTACAAGGTGGAGGTGCCGACGCTACACATGCATGTCGAACGGGCGGATCGGTTGCAGAGGCCGGGCGCGACCGGCGACGCGCGGCTGGAAAAAGCCGTGTTCGAGGTGAAGTGGCTGACCGCCGCCGGCACCCCGTGCGTCGTCGCGGTGCTGCTGTCGGCGCTGTTCCTCCGCACCGGGCCGGCGGTATTGTGGCGGGTGTTGCGCCGAACCGTCATCCAGATGAAGATCCCGATCCCGACCATCGCCTGTATGCTCGGCCTGAGTTATGTGACCAAGTACGCCGGTATGGATGCGACGCTCGGCGTCGCGTTCGCCGGCACGGGCGTGCTGTACCCGTTCTTCGCGGCGATTCTGGGTTGGCTGGGGGTGTTCCTGACGGGCACCGACGCCGGCAGCAACGCGCTCTTCGGCAGCTTGCAGCAGATCACGGCCGGGCAGCTCCACGACGGCGGCCTGCTGCCGGAACTGACGCGCGGCCAGGCGGAAGTCTTGATTTGCACTGCGAACAGTACCGGCGGCGTGATGGGCAAGATGATCGACGCGCAGAGCATCTGCGTGGCCACCGCCGGCACGAACCAGGTCGGCAAGGAGGCGGACATCTTCAAGGCGGTCATCTGGCACAGCATCTTCCTGGCCAGCATCGTCGGCCTGATGGTCGTGTTGCAGGCGTTCGTCCCGCCGTTCACCCACATGGTGCCGAAGCCGTGAAAACCGAATCCGTCGGGAGTGTTCTGCTCGCTCCGCGAGCGGTCTTGGGTTTCCGGGCGAAGACCGCTCGCGGAGCGAGCAGAACACTTCGGGCGATTGGCACGGCGTTCGGCGGCGGGTAGAATACCGACAGTCACCTTCCCGTGGAGAGCCGCCATGACTTCGCCGACCCCGCCGGACCCGACCGACCGCCTCGCCGAACTGGAAGCCGAACTCGCCCGCGTGAAGACCGAGCGCGACATCTACAAGGCCGCCGCCTACGAGGTGCTCCACCTGAGTGACGTGTACCGCCCGCTCACGCCCGAAGAAGTGGAGGAGATGCTTCACGCTCCTCGTGGTCAGTCCCTCAAGGAGATCGTTGCCGAGTTCGAGCGGGAGGTCTCGCCGTGAGCGACATCCCGTACCGCATCTCGAACGCGGCCGTCGTGTCGGATCAACTCCGGGCCGTTCTTGGCCGCGCCCGAGCGACGGGTGTGCTTCGAGTCGGTGTTGCGGCCGCGCGGTGGCTTGTCGAGGAGTGGGAGCGTACGCCGTTCGAGTTCGGCGAATCGCGCGAATACCTCGGACACGCCGACCTGCACATGCGGATCGTGTTCGTCCCGCCACTGTACGCGGTGTTCGGCATCCACGAACCGAGCCACACCGTGTTCGTGTCCAAGATCGGCTGGCTCGAACGCGGGACGAAAGGATGACCACCTGGGATTGCCGGGCGTTGGCCTGATGGCGGTGTTGCAGGCGTTCGTCCCGCCGTTTACCCACATGGTGCCGAAGCCGTGAGCCTCCCGACGTGGCGAACGATCACCGATGTCCGACACCTGCTCGGCATGATCGTGGACGTGCCGCGAATCAAAGTGCCCGCTCGAAAATGGCAGTCGTTCGGCGTCGCCTGCTGCCGCGAATTGTGGCCGTGGATCGAAGACTCCCGCTGCCGCCGCGCGGTGGAGGTCGGCGAGGCGTTTGCCGACGGGCATGCCACCCGCGACGAGTTGGGCGAAGCGAGCGAAGCCGCGTTCGCCATGCGAACCGACCTAGAAAACGCCTCGCGTGCGGAAGCCGAGGCGATGCTCTGCTTCCCCGCCGTCACCGATTATGGGTCGATGGACTTCTATCGCCACCCGGCCGAGCAGGCCACACTAACCGTTGACGACGCAGAGAACTTCGCGTCACATTTTTCCAGCGACATGGATGTCGCGGCGCTCTTGCTCCGACTCGCCGGCTTGCTGAAAGACATTCTTGGCAACCCGTTCCGCCCGGTCGCGTTCTCCCCGTCGTGGCGCACCGAACACGCGGTCGGGATCGCCGTGAAGATGTACGAGGACCGCCACTTCGCCGCGATGCCGATCCTGGCCGACGCGCTGGAGGAGGCCGGGTGCGAGAACGACGACATCCTGTCGCACTGTCGCGAACCGGGCGTCCACGTCCGCGGCTGCTGGGTCGTCGATCTGGTGTTGGGGAAGTGACGCGGAGGCGGCCGAAGCAATCCCGTACCGAGGTGGCTCGGTTCTCCCGCCCGCTCCCCCGCGCATCCGCCAAAGCCGGCCGATCTTCGCTGGCCTGCCGTTTGCGGAACCGTAACCAATCCCTACGGTTCCGCTTACCGCCGGTGTGCCCATGTCGAAAACCCCGCCCGCCCCAGCCGTCGCCGCAGTCCCGGCTACCCCCTGGCTCGGCGACCACGACCTGCACCTGTTCCACGAGGGCAGCCACGTCCGGCTGTACGACAAGTTCGGCGCGCACCCGACCACTGTGGACGGTGTGGCCGGCACGCAGTTCACCGTGTGGGCACCGGCCGCCCGATACGTGTCCGTGGTCGGCGACTTCAACGGCTGGGACCGCGGGGCGAACCCGCTGCAACCGGTCGGCGTGTCCGGCTGCTGGGGCGGCTTCTTCCCCGGCGACCACCGCGGCAAGTGCTACAAATTCCACGTCGCCAGCCGGTTCCACGGGTACACCGCCGACAAGACCGACCCGATGGCGTTCCACTGCGAGATCGCCCCCAAGACCGCCGCCGTGGTGTGGGAATTGGACTACGACTGGCAGGATGCCGACTGGATGAGCCGGCGGAAGGCGAAGAGCGGCCAGGACGCGCCGGTCAGCATCTACGAAATGCACGTCGGCTCGTGGATGCGGCACGCCAACAACCACTCCTTGAGCTACCGCGAGACGGCCGTGAAGCTGGCCGCGCACGTCGTCGCGCTCGGCTTCACGCACGTCGAGCTGATGCCGATCACCGAACACCCGTACTTCGCCAGTTGGGGGTACCAGACGACCGGCTACTTCGCCCCGACCAGCCGGTTCGGCACGCCGCAAGACCTGATGTTCCTCATCGACACCCTGCACGCGCACGGGGTCGCGGTCATCCTGGACTGGGTGCCGAGCCACTTCACCACCGACGAGCACGGCCTCGGCTTCTTCGACGGCACCCACCTGTACGAACACGCCGACCCCCGCCAGGGCTACCACCCGGACTGGGGCAGCTACATCTTCAACTACGGCCGCCACGAGGTGCGCAGCTTCCTGCTCAGCTCCGCGCTGTTCTGGCTGGACAAGTACCACATCGACGGCCTGCGGGTCGATGCCGTGGCCAGCATGCTGTATCTGGATTACTCCCGCAAACAGGGCGAGTGGGTGCCGAACGAGTACGGCGGGCGGGAGAGCCTCGAAGCCATCGACTTCCTGCGGCGGTTCAACCACGAGGTGTACACGCAGTTCCCGGACGTGCAGACCTACGCCGAGGAGTCCACCTCGTGGCCGATGGTGTCGCGGCCGACGTACACCGGCGGGCTGGGGTTCGGATTCAAGTGGGACATGGGGTGGATGCACGACACGTTGAAGTATTGCCAGCAAGACCCCCTGCACCGCAAGTACCACCACAACGCGCTGACGTTCCGGATGCTGTACGCCTTCAACGAGAACTTCGTCCTGCCGCTGTCGCACGACGAGGTGGTCCACGGCAAGGGGCCGCTGTGGGACAAGATGGCCGGCGACGAGTGGCAGAAGTTCGCCGGCCTGCGGCTGCTGTACGCCTACATGTGGGGCATGTGCGGGAAGAAGCTGCTGTTCATGGGCGGGGAGATCGCCCAGCGGCAGGAGTGGCGGCACGACGGCCAACTCGACTGGCACCTGTTGGAACACGAGTCTCACAAGGGCGTGTACCAGTTGGTCGCCGACCTGAACCGGCTGTACGCGGCCGAGGCGGCGCTGCACGAACTGGACACCGAGCCGGGCGGGTTCGAGTGGGTGGACGCCAACGACTGGGAGGCGAGCGTGTACAGCTTCCTCCGCAAGCCGAAGGCCGGGCCGGAGCGCATCCTGTGTTCGCTGAACTTCACCCCGGTGCCCCGCCAGGGGTATCGCATCGGCGTGCCGTGCCCCGGCTACTGGAAGGAAATCCTGAACACCGACAGCGCCGTCTACTGGGGCAGCAACCTCGGCAACACCGGCGGCGTGCAGGCCGAGGCGGTGCCGTGCCACGGCCAGCCGTACTCGGTGGTGCTGACTCTGCCGCCGCTGGCCGGCGTGTTCCTGAAGGGCGAACTGCCGCCCGCCCCCGCCTTGTCGCCGCCGGCCGTCGCGGTAAATCGATAGCGGCATGGAGTCCCTTCCACACTCTTCAGGCGGGTTTCCCGTGGGCGTGAACGTGGCGGTGGTCGGCGCGACCGGGGCGGTCGGCGACCTGATGCGGCGGGTGCTGGCCGAGCGCCGGTTCCCGGTGGCGGCCATCAAGTTCCTGGCGTCGGCCAAATCCGCCGGGAAACAGGTGGAGTTCGCCGGGAAATCTTACGCCGTCGAACTCCTCTCCGCGGCCGCGTTCGACGGCGTGCAGATCGTGCTGTCCAGCACGCCCAGTTCGGTCAGCAAGGAGTGGGCACCGGTGGCGGCGAAGGCCGGGGCCATCGTCGTCGACAACTCCAGCGCCTGGCGGATGGACCCGGACTGCCCGCTGGTGGTGCCGGAGGTGAACGCCGACGAGTTGCGCCACATCCGCAAGGGCATCGTCGCCAACCCGAACTGCGTGGCCATCCCGCTGTGCGTGGCCGTGCATCCGCTGCGGACGCTGGGCACGGTGAAGCGGCTCGTCGTCAGCACTTACCAGTCGTCGAGCGGCAAGGGGGCCACGGGGCTGACCGACTTCGACGCCCAGTTGAAGGCGTTCGCCGCCGGGCAGCCGGTGCCCGCGCCGACGGCCCACCGGGCGCAGCTGGCCGGCAACGTCATCACCCTCGACTGGACCCTCGACCCGAACGGGTACACCGAGGAGGAAAACAAGGTCGTCCACGAGACGCGGAAGATCCTCGGCGACGCGGCCCTCGGCATCAGCCCGACGTGCGTGCGGGTGCCGGTGCGGGTGGCGCACAGCCTGAGCGTGAACGTCGAGTTCGACCGGCCGGTGAGTGCAGCGGACGCGAAAGCGATTTTCGCCGCCGCCCCCGGCATCGTGTATCAGGACGAACTGGCCGGGCCGTTCCCGCAGCCGCTGACCGCCGCCGGCAGCGACCACACGTTCGTTGGCCGCGTCCGCGCCGACCTCAGCCACCCGCACGCCCTGAACCTGTGGGTGGTGGCCGACAACCTCCGCAAGGGGGCCGCCAGCAACGCCGTCCAGTGCGCCGAGGAGTTGGTCCGACGCGGGATCGTGCAGAGCTGATTTCGCCGCAGCGAGGCAAAGAAAAACTGGACGGGATCGCAGGATGAAATGCAGGATTAAGGCAGGAGCGGGGAAGAAATCCCCCAGGCTTCCAGGGGCTTCCGCCCCTGGCTACGGCCGGCGGCCCCTCCGGGGCGAAAACCGGTCCCGCCTTCGCTTGGAAAGTCGCGTCTTCGCCGCGGAGCGGCCGTCGGCCGTAGCCAGGGGCGGAAGCCCCTGGAACTTTTGTGGTTCGTCTTCTTCAAACATGCGCAACCTCAAGATGACGATCCGGTACGACGGGACGGACTTCTGCGGCTGGCAGACGCAGCCGGGGGTGCGTACGGTGCAGGAGACGTTCGAGAAGGCCGTCACCACGGTGACGCAGGAGCCGCGCGTCCGCGCCAACGCTTCCGGACGGACGGATTCCGGCGTCCACTCCATCGGCCAAGTGCTGAACTTCTTCACGGCCACCCGGATCGAGTGCGCTCCGCTACTGAAAGGCGTGAATGCGAAGCTGCCGGAGGACGCGGCCGTCACGAGCTGCGAGGAGGTCGGGCAGTCGTTCGACGCCAACCGCGACGCCGTGGGCAAAATGTACCGCTACGTCATCAACGACGGCCGGCTGCCCGACCCGTTCCTGCGGAAGTACGCTTGGCAGCCGCGCCGCATCCTGGACGTGGACGCCATGCACCGCGCGGCGCAGACCCTCGTCGGCCGGCACGACTTCACCAGCTTCGAAACGCTCGGTTCGCCGCGACTGAGCAGCGTCCGTGTCATCTCGTTTTGCAACGTGTACCGACACGAAGAAACGGTGCGCATCGAAGTGGAAGCGAACGGCTTCCTGTATAACATGGTGCGGTCGATCACCGGCACGCTGTACAACGTCGGCCGGGGGTACTGGCCGGTCGAGCGGATGCCGGCGATCCTGGCCGCGCGGGACCGCACGCAGGCCGGCCAGACCGCCCCCCCGCAGGGGCTGTTCCTCGTGCGGGTGACGTATTGAAGCCCAAATCGGGAGGGCGAGGCTCCCGCCGAGCCGCCGAAGTGGTTGG
>JAYTTN010000720.1:0-13900 GCA_043745295.1 Fimbriiglobus sp.
GCCAGCAAGGGACCGACCCCTCAGGCGGTCGGCCCCTTGCTGGCGCGGCGGGCTAACAAGACACGACGGTCTCGGATCAATGCGACTTGGCGTCAGTCCCCGAAATCGGGGATGACCTCGCCGCCGGCGCGGGTGATGAGAGCCTTCATCACCGTGTCGAAGTCCTTCACCGCGTCCGGGCGGATGGCCCGCACCGACCCGTCGCCCATCGCCACCAGCAGCGTGTCGAACGGCCCCAGCAGGTCGGGCAGCTTCTTCTCGGCGTCGAAGTCGAAGTCGTCCGGCTTGCTCCACGGCACCGACGCGCCGCCGGCGGCGACCATGACCGTGTTCGACGTGCCGTCGGTCACGTCGGTGAGCCGCAACCCCTTGTCGCCGTCGAACATCGTCCCCTTTCCGGCGAACACCTTGTAGTGGGTGTGGTTCATCTTGCCCTTCTCCGGCACCGCGCGGGGGTCCATGTACGTCTTGATCAGCACCTCGCCCCACTTCTTGTTGTTCTCGCTGTCCCACGGCTCGTCGAGCTTGAACATCTTGTACACGTTGTCCTGCTCGATGTACGGCAGGATGGCCACCCGCCAGCTCAGCAGCTTCTTCCCCTTGCCGTCGGTGATGGCGGCCGGCGGCAGCGTGCCGGTGGCGTCGTGGTAGCTGTGCAGGGCGATGCCGATCTGCTTCAGATTGTTCGACGACTGCATCCGGGCGGCCGACGCCCGCACCTTCTGGACGGCCGGCAGCAGCAGGGCGGCCGACGCGGTGGACACGGCCAAGTACTGCTTCATCCACCCCGGCACCTGGGTGGACAGGGCGAGCGCGGAGCCGTCCTTCTTCAGCGGCAGATCCGTCAGGAACTCGTCGGCGTAGTTGAGCAGGCCCAGCCCGGCCAGCCCGCCGATGGCCATCGGCAGGTCGTCCAGCGGCCGCGGCCCGGCCCCCTTCTTCCGCCCGCGCAGCAGCGCCTCGGCTTCCCGGCGGGGTTCGGCCAGCATCTGTCGGCCCACATCGGCGGCCTTCCGCAGCGCCTTCTCGCCGGCGTTAGCGGCATCGGCGGTCGGGAACGCCAGCCGGACGGCGACGGTCGCCTCGTTGCCGAACTCGACGGTCGCCGTCAGCCGATCCGCGTCCAGCAGCGGTGTCAGGTCGAGCGGCACGTCGTCGCGGAAGCCCGGCGGCAACGGCACCTTCTTCAAGTTGGCGGCGGCGGTGAACTGGCGGCCGGCGGCCGCCGCGATGTCCGCCTTCAGCACCCCGTCGCCCTTCCCGCTCGCCGTCAGGAAGGCGGCCAGCATGTCCCCGTCGGCGAACGCCAGGGTCCGGTCGTCCACGAAGTGAACGGCCACCCCGGCCCGCTTGTCCTCGTAGTACGTCTTGCCGTTCACCGTCTTCTCGTCGGCCTTGGCGAGGTACGCCGTCCGCACGGCCGCCGCGTCGAACGGCTTGGAGAAGGCCAGCATCGTCGTGAGCGACACGTCGCCCGGCTTGGCTCCCGGCAGGACGACCATCGTCACCCGCTCGATGGTGGACGGGGCGGGGACGAACTGCGCGTCCAGTTCGCCCAGCGCCTTCGCGCCGGCCTTGTCGAACACCTTGCGGATGTCCGCCATCGCGTCCGTCTTCCACACGTCGGCGACGCGGACGTGGACGAAGCCGAGGGCGTCGCCGGGCACCGCCGCCAGGTCGCTGCCGACGGCGGCCATCGGCTTCAACCCCTGGGCCGCCAGCGGGGCCGGCACGGGCGCGAACGCCACCGCCAACCCCAGGGCCGCGACGACCGACAGACCAGCGACCTGCGAGCGCGAGAACCGCACCATGACTGCTCCTCCGGGAACGAGAGAACCGCCGCCACGCCGTCGGGGCGCGGGAGTTACACACCAGACGCCGGCCGGCGGCTATCATACCACCACGATTATGCGAAACGACCTTCCCGACTGGACCGCCCTCCACCCGCACCCCCCGCACGCCCGCTTCGACGGCGGGGATTTGGACTGCGGCAACGGCCTACTCCTGCTCATCCGCAAGCACATCGACCCCCTCGACGGCGGGCAACTCCTGGAAATCCTGTCCACCGACACGACCGTGGAAGAGGACTTGCCCGCGTGGTGCCGATTGACGGGTAATGAACTAATGTCGCGGGTGCGGGACGGCGGCGTGCGGAGTTTTGTGGTGCGGAAGCGGGGAGCCAAAGACCCCACCCCCCAACCCCCTTCCCGTCCCGGAGAGGGGGGGCCAGAATCTGCGAACCCTCTCCGGGCCGGAGAGGGTGGCCCGCGCAGCGGGCCGGGTGAGGTCTCGTTTCAACTTCCCCCCTTCGCCGTCATGGGCATCGGCAGTTGGCCGCGACCGGGGTGGCTGCTGAAGGCCCTGCAAGACAAGCTCAGCGGCCGGCTGGCAGACGACGAGTTCCAGACCTACGCCGACGACGCGGTGCGGCTGGCGGCGGCGGCGCAGGAGCGCGCCGGGGTGGATGTCGTCACCGACGGCGAGCAGCGGCGGGACAACTACGCAAGCTTCGTCGGCGGGCGGCTGGACAACTGCCAGCTCATTCCGATCACCGACCTGCTGCCCTACGTCACCGATCCGGACAAGTTCGCCGAAGAGCTGCGGGCGCTGGACGTTCCGGCCGAGCAGGTCCGACACCCGGCCGTGTTCGGAAAATTGAACCGGTCCCGCCCGCTGGCCGTCCACGAGTTCGAGCGGCTGCGGCGGATGACCGCGAAGCCGGTGAAGGTCGCCCTGCCGGGGCCGTACCTCCTGACGCGGACGATGTGGCTGGAGTGCGTGGCGGACAAAGCCTACCCGACCCGCGAGGAACTGGCCACGGACGTGGTCCGCGTGCTGCGCGAGGAGCTGGCGGACCTGTTGGCCGCCGGGGTCGCGCTGGTCCAGTTCGACGAGCCGGTGCTGACGGAGGTGGTGTTCGCGCGGAGCACCGGCGGGCGGTCGTTCATGTGCGGGGCGCTCGGCGAGAAGAAGGGCATTGCGGAGGAGTTGGATTTCGCCGGCGAACTGATCCGCGCCGTGTTGGCCGGGTTCCCGCGCGAGCGGCTCGCACTGCACGTGTGCCGGGGGAACTGGTCGCGGGACGAGTCGGTGGCGTTGAGTGGCCCGTACACTCCGCTGGTACCGCTGTTCGCCACCCTACCGGTCGGCACTTTCTTCCTGGAATTGGCGACGCCCCGCGCCGGCGAATTGGACCCGCTCCGGGAGTTACCCGCCGACGCCAAACTGGGGCTGGGCGTGGTGAACCAGAAGCTGGACGCGGTGGAATCCGTGGAACAAGTCGTGGCGAAGGCCGAGGCCGCGGTTGCGGTGTTCGGCCCGGAACGGGTGTTCCTGAACCCGGACTGCGGGTTCGCCACGTTCGCCGACAACCCGCTCGCGTCGGCCGAGGTCGCCGGGCGGAAGCTGGAAGTCATCGCTCTCGCCGCCCGCGCGTTGCGGGCGAAGTACCAAGTGGGATAATCCCCGCGCGGCAGGCTGACGAGACCCATCGGCTCCTCGCAAAATTCCCCTCGCAGCGGCCAAGTCGGTCCTGCCGAAATTCCCCCGCCGGCGTGCGGTGGCCCTGCGAGTTTGGTATCCTCCACTTCATCCGCGAGGCCATTCCCATGATCGCCACCCGCACTCGTATCGGCCCGGACTGCCACGGCGAGCCGGTGCCGCTGGACCAGCTCGACGGCCTCGACTACGAGTCCGGCCATTCCTACGAGGTCATCGACGGGAGGTGGTACGTGGCCCCGATTGCCGGATTCGCGGAGCAGTCACTGGAACGCTGGCTGCGGCGGAAACTGGAGCGGTACGCCGAGGCCAACCCCGCCGTCATCGGCTGGGTGACGAACAAGTGCCGCGTGTTCGTCCCGGAACGGCCGGAGTTGACCGTCCCCGAACCCGACCTCGGCGTGTACCTCGACAACCTGGATCAGTTGGCGGAGGCCGATGAGTCCCTCAACTGGGACGACTTCTCCCCGTTTCTCGTCGTCGAGGTGCTGGTCGCCGGCGACGAGCGGAAGGACTTGGTCCGCAACGTCGAGTTGTATTTCGAGGTGCCGAGCATCGCCGAGTACTGGATTCTCGACGGCCGCGACGACTCCCGCCAACCGACCCTCATCGCGCACCGCCGCTGGGGCAGCCGCTGGGTGATCCGCGAGACCCCCTACGGCGAAACAAACGCCACCCGCACGCTGCCCGGCTTCGCTCTGCTCCTCGACCCCCGCCAGTGAGACCCGCCATGCCTCCGCTCTCCCGCCGGAACTTCCTCGCCACGTCCGCCGTGGCCCTCACCGCCGCCGAGTACGCCGGGGCCGCCGACAAGCCGAACGAGCGCATCCGCGTGGCCGTCATGGGTGCCCGCATCCGCGGCAAGTTCCACCTGTCCGCGTTCGGCCAGCAACCCGACGCCACCGTCACGCACCTCGTCGAGCCGGACGCGAACTTGATCCCGGACGCGCTGAAGGTGTCCGCCAAGTACCAGAAGAACGTGCCGGCCCTCGAACCCGACATCCGCAAGCTGCTGGAAATCAAGGACGTGGACGCCCTCGTGGTCGCCGCGCCGGACCACTGGCACGCGCTGGCAACGGTGTGGGCGTGCCAGGCCGGGAAGCACGTGTACTGCGAGAAGCCGGCGTCGCACAACCTGATCGAAGGGCGGCGGATGGTGGACGCGGCGCGGAAGCACAAGCGGGTGGTGCAGGTCGGCACGCAGCGGCGGAGCGCGGCGCACGTCATCGCCGCCCGCGAGTTCGTGGCGGCGGGCAAGCTCGGCAAGGTGCCGTTCGCCCGCGCCTGGATCGCCGGCCAGCGGTCGCCCATCGGCAAGACGAAACCCGCCGCCGTGCCGAAGGGGGTGGACTTCGACCTGTGGCGCGGCCCCGCCGCGATGGTGCCGTTCCACGACAACCGCTTCCACTACAACTGGCACTGGTTCTGGGACGTGGGCACCGGCGAACTCGGCAACAACGGCATCCACGGCCTCGACGTGGCCCGGTGCGTCCTCGGCCTGGACGCGCCCACGAAGGTCACCAGCAGCGGCGGCAAGTACGTCTTCGACGACGACCAGCAGACGCCCGACACGCAACTCGCCGCCTTCGACTTCCCCACCTGCACGCTCGTGTGGGAACACCGCGTCTGGTCGAAGAACAACGCCGACCTGGAAGGCGAGTCCTTCGGCATCGCATTGCACGGCGAGAAGGGGACGATGATCTTCGACTCGAAGGGCTGGCACGTTCGCGGCATGGAGAACGCGGCGGAGAAGCTCGTCGGCGGGTTCGAGACGGCCCACGTGAAGAACTTCCTGGACGCCATTCGCGGGGACGCCGAGCTGACCGCCGACATCGAGGAGGGGCACAAGAGTACCCGCCTCTGTCACCTGGGCAACATCGCGCACCGCGTCGGCCGGGTGCTGGCATTCGACGGCAAGACCGAAACGTTGGTCGGCGACAAGGACGCCACGGCGCTGCTCGGCCGCGAGTACCGCAAAGGCTTCGAGCTGCCGGCGGTGTGACGGGCGTGGCGGCTACTTCTTCTTCTCGTCGGGTAAGTTCTTGGTGACCCACGTGTCCCATTTCGCGAACGCGGCCTCGCGCTTCTGCTTGGCGGTGCCGCCCTTGTCGTCGTCGAACCAGTAGTTGCTCGCGACCGCTTTCAGCCCCGGCAGATCGCTGGCGGCGACGAAGCCGTAGTCGGCGGGCGACTGTCCCGTGGCGACGAGACACATGGCCAAGGCGCACTCGCGGACCTCCCGTTCCGGGGCTTTGCCCAATGCCGCGACGGTGGAGGTGTCGGTCAGCAAGGCACGAATCACGGGCAGGTACTTCTTGTCGCCGGTTCCCGCCAGGCGACTCATCCCGCTCATCTTGCTTGTCGAAGTCGAATCCTTCAGACCAACCCGCTTAGCGGTGAAGGACAACTCCCGCTCTTTGCCGAGATCGAGCATGTTGCACGTCTCTTCGGCTTCGCGGATTCCAGTCTCGTTCGTTCGGGTGGCCATCCAGTGGTTGATGACAGCGACGAGAGCATTCCCGTATGGCCCGTCCGGCTTGATCGCCATTTTCCCACCCTCCCCGGTCATCGCGACGCGCAGGACATTCGGAAGGACCGATCCGTGCGTGTCCTCCGGCAAGAGCATTTCGACCAATAACCCACAAGCGACGACAGTGACGCCATCGTCCAAGCTGTATTTCCGCGCCCGTTGTTGGCCGAGGATCGAATACAGTTGATTGAGCCACCACTTGGCCCGGAGATCCGCGGCGGGCGGTGACGGAGCCGTAAGGACGGACTTGAGCCGGTCGTGGAGTTCCGGCGTTGTCAGGATTCGTCGGAACAACATTCGGGCTTTCGGCGCGCCTCCAGTAATCGCACGGAATTCGTCCCATCCGGCGAATGTGTGCGCGTGGCGTCCCGCGATGTCCAGGAGGAAGATGGGCACACGTGCGGAAAAATCGTCCCAAACAATTCGCGGCAACTCGGCTTCCAACCGACGCTTCATCTCCACGGAAGGCTTTCCACCCAGGGTCTCACGGATCGCGGGGAGGGCCAATCGTCTCATCGCGGCCAACCCGCCGCTCGCGCGGTCACGCACCGTACGGTCATCGTCGTCGAGTTGACGAATGAATTTGTGTGCGCGTTCCGTCTCAAGCGGCGGCACATTCGCCCAGGTGGGGTCTCCGAACGTGACCACGATGGTAGTCACGGCGCACTGCAACGCGACGAGAATCATGGCGACCTCAAAAATGGTTCCGGTGTTTGGATGCGCTAGAAAGATGACTTGACAAAATTTACTCGTCTGGGAAGATTCCGTCAACCCTGAGGAGTACCAACTTATGAGAATGAAGAACAGCACAGTCTTCGGTCAACTCACCGTCTACCCACTTGAGAACCGATTCACACCGGCCGGCTCAGTCTCGTAGTCGATAAGGTCGGCTGGGACGAGAGCGTTCTGGGAACGCTACCGTGGGCAGTTTCTCAAGCCAACCTGGCACCAGGTAGGGATGAGATTCTGTTGAACGTGAACGCTGCGATCGTCCCGACCTCCACGCTCACCGTCACCGACGAAGTCGTGATTCGGCCTCTCCAACTCCCCGTCCAGGCTCCCGTCGTCACGATCACGGCCGGCGGGTTTCCGGTCTTCAACTTCACGCATTCGGAGATGCCGCTCTCGATCCCGGGGGTGGGTGGACAAGCTGTTGTCAGAGTCGGAGACGCTTCATCTGCAAACGGTGGGGGTGCCGTGTTGAGATCGGGGGTTTCTTCGATCATCGGCGTGCAATTCAGCTTGTTCGTGACGAAGGCGACTGGTGGCACGGTTCAGGTGTCCGGCGGCACGGTCGAAATCGGCGCTTGCGCGTTCATCGACAACTCGGCCTCTCGCGGCGGTGCCATCGCGGTCTCGGCGGGCGCGGCGCTCGTCCTCGGCGCACCCGCCTACACCCCGGCCGCGAACGAGTTCCGAGGGAACGAGACATCCGGAAACGGCGGAGCCATCTTCAACGCGGGTACCGTCAGAATGGCCGCGGGCGCGCCCCAATCGAGTTTCACCCGGAACAAATCGACCGGCGGTCAAGGGGGAGCGATCTACTCGGAAGGCAGCCTCCAAGTCGTCGGGGCGTTCCTCAGCAACCAGTCGTCCGGTTCTGGTGGGGCGGTCGCCGTCTCGGAAGGCACCGCGTCGTTGGCCGGATCCTTCAAGTACAACTCGACGGGGTTGGGTCACGGCGGAGCGGTCTACAACGCGGACGGCGTCGTCACCATCACCGGGGCCATTTTCGACACGAACGTCGCCAAGGGCAACGGCGGTGCGGTGGCTACGACCTCCTCCCTCACCGTGTCCTGGTCCCAGTTCTCGGGCAACTTCGCCGGTACGAACGCACTCCCGTCCAGCGGCGGAGGGATCGACGCCTGGTTGGCGACAGGAAAGTCCATGTCGGTCACGGACTCTTACTTCAGCCTGAATACCGCCAAAGGTGAGGGCGGCGGAATCGCTCTCCGATCCGGTAACATCACCGTCTCCGACACCACCTTCCTCTTCAACTCGGCGAGCGCGGGTGGCGGGGTGTACCTCGGCGAAGAGACGACCGCGACGATTTCGGGCGGTCTGTTCAGGTTCAACTCTGCTTCGACGGTGGTCGTCGTGAACGGGAAAAACGTGTTCGTCCCGAACGGTCGCGCGATCGCCGTTTCCGCCGGGGCGACGCTGACCACCGGCGGCGTCACCTTCGAGACGAACTGGATCAAACTCCTCCCGGCGAACGGGGCCGCGAACCTGCCCGCCGGGATTCACACCGAAGACCCGATGACCCCTGACATCTGGGTAGACTTGCAAACCAATGGCGGGAGTCGTTACGAGTAACGACCAGCCTCACCCCGTGGCGGCGGCCAGGGCCACCCGGCAGCCGGCCTCGAACTCCGTCAGGTCCACCCACTCCTTGATCGTGTGAATGTCGTTCTGCCCGGCCCCGAACGTGACGGTCGGGATGCCGTGCTTGACCATCCAGTTGGCGTCCAGCCCGCCGTTCGCCACGCGGATGTTCGGCGTCAGGCCGGTGGCCCGGATCGCGGCCGACGCCGCCAGCACCGCCGGCGCGGTGTCCTTGATGCGGAACGGGTAGTAGTCGGTTTGCGCGGCGAACTTCAGCTTGCCCGGCTTGCCGTCGTGGTCCACCAGGGTGGCCACCGCGTGTTCGAAGGCGGCCTTGTACGCGGCCGTGATCTCCTTGAAGAACTTCGAGTCGTGGCTGCGGCTCTCGCCCCTCACCAGCACATAGTCGGTGACGACGTTGGTGGCGTCCCCGGCCGGGCCGCCGTTCTTGCCGCACACCGGGCCGATGTTGCTCGTGCCTTCGCGGCCGTCCTTGCTCACCTTCCCCCACCAGCCGTTGGCCCGCACGTCGGCCATCGCCATCGCCAGTTGCATCGTCGCGGAAATGCCGCGCTCCGGCGCGACTCCGGCGTGCGACGCCTTGCCGAACAGCTCCACCGTCCAGCGGTCGGCCCCGACCGCCCCGACGATCACGTCCGCCGCCGACCGCCCGTCGAAGTTGAACCCCATCTTCACTCCGCCCAGTTCGGCCGGGTTCAGGTGCCGCGCGCCGAACAGGCCCGACTCCTCGCGGACGGTGAACAGGAACGTGACCGGCGGGTGGGCCAGCTTCTGGGCGATGAGTTCCGCCGCCAGCGTGACGAGGACGGCGCAGCCGGTGCGGTTGTCCCCGCCCAGCGCCGTCTCCGCCGCGTTGACGATCTTCTTCCCCTTCAGCACCGGCTGCGCGCCGGCGCACAGCGGCACCGTGTCCATGTGCGTCATGAACAGGATCGGCGACTTGTCCTTCATCGGCCCGGTGCCCGGCAGTTGCACGATCAAGTTGCCGGTCTGCGTCGGCAGGGGGATGTGTTCCTTGGCGTCGTCGAAGCGGATCAGCTTGGGCGGGACGCCGGCCTCGCGCAGCGCGGCGGTAATCTCCGTGGCGATCTTCGCCTCCTCGCCGGTGATGCCGGGGACGGTGAGGAACCGCATCAACCGGTCGGTGGCGGCGGACGTATCGACGGAGACGGACATGGGGGCGCTCGCGGGGTGGGTGAGTCTAGTGTACGAAGCCGGACGGCAGGACAGGCGCTCGCACCACTACCGCCGCGCCGGGGCCGGACCTAAACTGTTGCCATGAATACCGTCGTCGTTCGATGCGCCGGGTGCCGGCAACTGTCGCGGGTGACGGCCGACGCGGTCGGCCTGGAGGTCGCTTGCCCTCGCTGCGCCGCCGCGTTCGTGGCCCGACCGGAGGCGTCGCCCGACGACCCACCGGTCGTCCGCACTGCCGATCCGGCGCGGGTGCCGGTCGTCCGCCCGCGCCCGAAGCCGCCGACCGCGGTGGTGTGGGAGTTGCCCGAGCCGGCCGCCCCGGAGGTGGAACTGACGCCGCCGACCGGCGGGCTGATCGCCCTCGCGCTGTTACCCTTCGGCATCCCCCTCCTCTGGCTGTTGCTGTCGGCGGCGGCCCTGCGGGAGGTGGTCCTGTCGTTCGCCGTCCCGGTGGCCGTGGCCGTCGGCGTCAGCGGGCTGGGGTTCGGCCTGGTCCACGTCAACCGCTGGTCCGTCGCGTCGCGGGCGAAGGTGATGGTCGCCCTGCTCCTGATCGCCTACCTCACGGCCGGCTTCCTCTTCCTGGTGAAGAAGGAGTGGCTGCAAGACCTCCGCCGGGTGTTCAACCGCGGCGACCTCGGCTGGAAGGACTTCCGCGCGCCGGAGACGGCCACCCACGTCGGCTACATCGTCAAGTTTCCCGGCCGGCCGATCACCGAGACGGACCCGCCCATTCCGGACTGGAAGTGGAAGGCGCACCGGTACGCCGAGAGCAACAAGCCGGGGGTGGATGTGTACCTGTCGGCCGTCGGCCCGATCCCGACGGAGATCGCCTCGGCCTGGTCGGTGGACGATGTCTGGTTCGCGGCGGTCGGCAAGGCGGTGCGGTCGGCGGCGGCGGACTTCAAGGACGACGGCGAAACGGCGGTGACCGCGCAGGGGGTGAACGGCCGCGAATACTCCTTCACCGGCGACGGTCGGAACCGGGTGGTGCGGGTGTACCGCGTCGGCCGGCAGGCGGTCTACCTGTCCGTCGAGGGGCCGCACCTGACGCCCGACGCGGTGGACGTGCAATTCTTCCTGGAGTCGCTGCGGGTGCCCTGAGCGAGGGAGAAGCGGAGGGGCGGCTGACCTTGTCCACTTTCGCCGCGTGAAGTACAACCGCACGCTTATCGATCCCCGGAGGCGTGTCATGTGTCGAACTTTGCTGGCCCTTTCCGCTCTCGTCCTCGGCTCGAACCTGGCGACCGCCGAGCCGCTGCCGTGGTCGTACTACGTCCGCTTCCAGGCGGCCGGCAACGCCGACACGATTCTCCTCGGCACCGACAGCCGGCCGAACGGCATGGATCAGCCGGCGACGCCGGTCTACCTGACGTATCAGACCGGCGGATTCGGCCCGTCGCGGATCAACTACCAGACGGCAATCGGCACGGAAGCCCTGTACACGTTCGGGTACGGCGACTGGACGGTGAGCGAGACGCCACCGCCCGCCGCCACGACTTCCCCCGGCACATTCGACCTGTTCTGGGGCTTCCAGCCGCCGAACAGCAGCAACGCGGTCAGCGGGGTGTTCCACGGCACCATCTCGGCGTCTGGTATCTACACCACCGGCAGCGGCAACTTCTCGCTCTCGCTGGACGAGTCGGTGGACCTCGACCTCGACGGCCGCCGCGCGCGGGTGCGGTTCGCGGCGTCGAACAACGAGTCGGTGTCGCGGATCGACATGACGGTGACGGCACTGGACGTGGCCGAGACGCCGGAGCCGGCGACGGCACTGTTGGCCGGCATCGGGCTGGCCGGGGTCGGCCTGCGGCGGAAGTGGCGGACGATGTGAAAGTCCCGGCGGTCGGAATCGAACCGACAGCATCCTCGGCTTCAGCGAGGCGTTCTACCGCATGAACTTCACCGGGAAAAACCAGTGCCGGCCGTGGGAGTCGAACCCACACCCCTCCGCTTAAGAGGCGGATGCTCTGCCTTCGAGCTAGGCCGGCGAGAGTTCCGAGGGCCGGATTCGAACCGGCGTTTCGGCGTTCAGAGCGCCGCGTCCTACCAGTTGGACGACCTCGGAATACGAATGGCCCGAGTCGGAGTCGAACCGACAACAGGTCGGGTTTAAGCCGACCGCGTCTACCAGTTGCGCCATCGGGCCGAAGACGAAAGGACAGCAGCGGCGGCTGGAGTCGAACCAGCATGAACGCATTAACAGTGCGCCAGCTTACCGTTGAGCTGACACCGCTAGTGGTGGGGACGAAACGCGAACCGGCGGCCGGGGCACTCCTCGCGGAGCGCCCCGGCCGCCGGTAAAATGCCGGTGGCGACGAGGGCGTTATCCGCCGGGGAAACCGAAGCCGCGTTGCGGCTTCGGCTGTTTCGGCAAGAGATTTTGATAGACGGCGAACATGGCGGTCACTCGGCGCGGGTTGTGTCGTCGGGGGTAATGACGCACCAGCTACCAGGAGGTTCGCGGCGGCGGACGGATTCTTTCGGACCGCCGCCGCGAAATGGGCCGAATTCCTGTCCGGTTCAGCCACCCGACTTCCCGCCGAGGTGCTGGATACCCAGGGCCATGTCATGTTTCGCACTACTGGGAGTGGAGGAGGACGATGGCCTCCTCGGGGCGGTCTCGTGCGCGTTCGTCTCGGCTTCCACCCGCAGTCGGCCGATCACCGCCTGCACCTGCGGCGCGAACGCGGCCAGGCTGGTGCGTCCGGCGAGGATGGCGACGACGGCCGGGGACAGGGTGGGCACCACGTCGCGAATCCACCCATGCCGCGAGCGGGGATCGAACACCCGACGGAACATCTCGACGGGCGACTTCGGCATGGCACGGGCTTCCCCCAGGTGGAAGGAAGCCCTCGACCCAACTCGCCGACCTTCGCCAACCTCGATCGCGAAATGGCCCCCGTTGCCGCACTCCCCCTTCGCGCTTCGCCTTGCACGGCGGTATTGTCCCCGGTATACCCCGCCCTCCAAAACAGGGGGGCACACCGTGACCGACAATCGACCCGACAGCGGCCGCACCGACCGCCGCAACGCCGACTCCATGCTGATGGTCGAGAGCCTCCGCTCGGCCGACGCCGCCGGCCGCGCCACCGACGAACCGCCGCCGGCGAAGGCGAGGAAGTCGGACGAGGAGAGCATCTCCTTGTTCTGGCGGGTGTTCGGCGGCACCATCGTCAGCATCGCCGCGCTCGTCGCCATCACCATCTACAACAACCTGTCCGGCGGCATCGCCGAACTCCGCGCCGAGGTGGCGCGGGTGAACGAGGCGAAAGGCGAGTTCGCCAAGAAGGACGACGTGAATGCGGTCCGCGTCCAGGCCACCACGCACGCCGGGTACCGGGCCGAGATCGACAGCCTCAAGGAGCGGGCGTCGAAGTACCGGCTCGAACTTGAAGACGCCAAGAAGGTCCTGACGGTCAACATCGACGGCATGAGGAAGGACGTGGCGGCGGTGGAGCTGCTGAAGGAACGGCTGGCGGCGGTGACGGCCGACCTGAAGGCGGCCCGCGACGACGTGGTGAAGGTCCGTCTCGACGTGGACAAGAACCAGGCGGCCGACAACGACCGGCGGGACCGGCGGGACGTGCAGATGAAGCAGTTGGACGAGACGCTGAAGGAGATGGCGAAGACGGTGCAGGAGACCCGCGAGAAGCTGGCCCGCCTGGAGGGGCAGCAGTCGCCGGCGAAGCCGGCCGAGGTGGGGCCGCCGAAACCGGTTCGCCCGAAGACCGCGACCCCCATCCCCGGCGACCGCAACTGACACCGGGATGGGAAACGGGCGCGCGTGCGGGCGAACAATTCCGAGACTTACTCCTCCACCGTCAGCGGCTTGGCTTCGTACACCCTGTCGCCGAGCTTCAGTCGCGCGGAAAACGTGACCTTCTGCCCCGGTTCCCCGAGTTCGGGCAGGTAGTGGCAGGTGTGGACGGTCAGGGTCTTGGATTTGCCGGCCGGAATCGTCAGGGTGCCACGCCCCCCGGCGATATCTTCGTCTTCGTTGAACGGCGGAATCGCGTACTTCTTCCCCTTCTCGCCCTGAAGGACGACGGTTATAACTTCCAGAGGCGTCACGCGGTAGGGCAACTCCAGCAACTCCTTGCTGTTGTTCTGGATGGTGATCTCCAGGACGCGCTGGCTCTCGGCTGCCAGCGTCACCTCGACGGCGGGTTTCGCCGGCCCCTTCGGCACCGGGGCGGCGACGGCGAACGGGATGGCCAGCAGGATCAAGACGACGGCACGCATGGGAAACCCTGGGCATAAGTTATCGGGTATTATTAGCCCGCCGCGCCAGCAAGGGGCGAGCCGCCGAAGTGAATGGCCCCTTGC
>JAYTTN010000721.1:0-3695 GCA_043745295.1 Fimbriiglobus sp.
GGGCCCCCCCCCCCGGGGGCCCGCCCCCGGCCCCCCGCGGCGGGCTAACAAGAAAGAAGGTCTTCCATCCCTCCCCGGAGTCCGTGCCATGAGTCTGCCCCGCGTGCTGTTCGTCTGCGTCGAGAACTCGAACCGCAGCCAGATGGCGGAGGCGTTCGCCAAGATGCACGGGGCCGGCGTCGTGGAGGCGCACAGTTGCGGGTCGCGGCCGAGCGGCAAGGTGAACCCCCGCGCCATGCTGTTCATGGCCGAGGTCGGGTACGACCTGGCGACGCACACGTCCAAGTCACTGGACGCCTTCAACGGCACCGACGTGGCCGCGGCGGTGACGATGGGCTGCGGCGACTACTGCCCGCTGGTGACGGCCGACCGGCGAGAAGACTGGAACATCCCGGACCCGAAGGAGCTGCCCGACGACGAGTTCCGGGCGATCCGCGATCTGATCCAGACAAAGGTGAAGGAACTGATCGCCGGCGTCAAGGGCTGACGCCGGCCGGGGATTCGCCCCCGGCCGGCGTCCCGTCGTCGTCAGTAGTCGCCGCGGCTGCGGCCCTTCGTCGCCTGCCACCACAGCTCGTACTTCTTGCTCGACGACATGGCGAAGATGCTGGCCAGGAGCATCCCGGACACGATCAGCACCGTCACCACGCACGCGCCGATGACGAGGCCCACCGCGAACCCGGCCGGCGCGCCGGCAACGCCGCCGAGGACCGCGGCCGCCAGCGCCACCAGGACGGTGGTCAGGACGACGTACCCGATGCAGTAGATCAGGGACAGAATGCCGAACACCCGGATACTGCGAACCGACCCGTTCAGTGTGCGGATGCCGGCCAGCAGGCAGATGACGATGCCGCCGATCAGCAACAGGATGGCGATGACGTTGCCGAGCGTCGAGCCGGCCGCCGCCCGCCGAGGCCCGTTGTCCATCATGACGATGATGTTGAAGATCAGCATGATGCAGCCAAGGCCGCCCCAGATCACCCACAGGACGCCGGCGGCGGTGGCCAGGCCGGGCTTCTTCAGCGGCCCGCGGCGGTCGTCGTACTCGTCGTCGTCCCGCTGACGGCGGGGGCGGGGACGATCCTCGTCGTCATCGCGGTCGTCCCGGCGGTCGCGGGGGCGGTCGTCGCGGTCGTCCTCCTCGTCGGAGAAGCGCTGGCGGGCCATCGTCGGAATCCTCGGGGTGGGGCGGGTGGACGGGTCGGGATCGGGGGCGGGTTCCCACCGTTCGTATGGACGGGCGACCGAATCGCCCAGCCGTCAACTGCTGGACTGCCACTTCTCGTACTTCTGGCTACACACGATGCAGAAGATGCCGCCGACGATGACGCCGCTCATGAACAGCAGCAAGGTGGCGAAGGCGGCGAGGGCGAACGACAGCGCGAACACCGGCGCGATCAGGGCGACGCGGACGATCGACCAGATCAGCAGCGCCCCGCACACCGCCAGCGCCGCCGTCCCCACCGAGGCGATGTCCTCCACCTGCCCGTTCAGGACTTTCAGCCCGCTCACGACCAGGAACGCGGCGAAGCAGCCGGCCAGGATCGTCGAGACGAGACTGCTCAGGACGTAGGACGCCGGCGCGCCGATGTCGAGCAGCGTCACCAGCCCGACGATGGAATAGATGCTCAAGATCGCGCCGATCCCGCCCCAGATGAGGAACAAGATGGCGGCGGCCACGGCCAGCCCCGGCATCCCGGCGACGGCCTTCTTCTTCCTGCGCTTCTTCTTCGGTCGCGCGGGGCGGTCGTCGTAGTCGTCCTCCTCGTCGTCGCGGTCCCGTCGCCGGCGTCGGCTGGGCCGATCCCGGTCGTCCTCGTCATCGTCATCGCGGTCCCGCCGCCGGCTGCTCGGCCGATCCCGGTCGCGGTCCCGGTCCTCGTCGTCCCGCGCGCGGGCGCGCTTCGGCGGGGCCTCGGCGACGAACACCCCCTGGCAGTCGCCGCACCGCACCTGCTGGCCGAGCATCTCGTCGGGCAGCGCGAGGGCGGTGTCGCACGTCGGGCAGTGGACGGACAACATGGGGCGCGCTCCGGCTCGGCGGGGTGTCGGTGTGTGCAACGGTTTTAAATCCGCGCGGGCGTCCGTTCAAGGTCGGTTGGAAAAGTTCGGGCGGCGGCGGAATCCGTCGTCACGTCCGGATCGCATGACTTGAGCGGGTCCACCTGGGGCTGAACCTGCCGGCGGGTCGGCGTTCCCTCCTTACCGCCACCGAGGGAATTCCATGTCCGCCTCCCCAGTTCACCCGACCGCGCACACCGTCCCGCAGCCGGTGCTGTTCAACGCCTGGGAGACAGAAGACTGGGCGGATTCGACGCAAACCCTTGCTGGGAATCGCCCCGAGCCATACGGTGTTTCTGCGAATTTCAGCCGTTTTCGTCACGTTCCAGTCGTTGGGGTGCGAATACGGTGCGTCGGGGGAGAGGTGATACGGCCGCCGACAGACACCGGTCACAGTCCGTCGAGGCCGCCGAGTTTCAATGGCCGCTGAACGGCCCCACCTCAATGCGACGCGAAGGATACGCTCAAGAAGACCGTGAACGGCATGTTTCAATGGCCGCTGAACGGCCCCACCTCAATGCGACTGTGAAGGGCGCGGCCTGGATCATCAACAAGGTCAAGTTGTTTCAATGGCCGCTGGACGGCCCCACCTCAATGCGACTCCTACCCTTGTAAGTTACTCACCGGGCAAGGGTTTAGCAAGGCATTTTGCCCAACCCCCATTCGAAATGACACTTGGGCAGGCGTCCGATTCAAGGTCGAGGGGCACTGAATTCGGCGCAACTCGTATCTCTCACTGGATTTCGGGCGTTGCCCAACCCACTGCCGTTTCAGACGTGCCGGCAGGGGTGGGCAGATGTCGCTATTTGTCCAAATTACCCGAGTTGTCAAAGATCGCCCGGTTCGCCGGGTTCGTCCGGCAGCTCCCGCGATCACTCGCGGACGAACGTACCGAGGGTCGCCACCCATTTCGAGAGTGTACCGTCGCCGTCCACCTCCTGCCACGCTTTTTCTCACAGATTCAGCGCCCGCCCGAACGCCCCCGGCGCGTCCACCTGAGGAGGCGGTGCGGCCGAAGGCGGAATCGGGAAGATGAAGGTGTGGCGGATCACGGCCGAGCGATACCGGAACCGCCGTCGCGAGCACACTCTGACGATGAAGAACGTGGCCGGACTCCACAACTGGATGTTCGGGTGAGCCGCCTGCGGGAGGGGAGACCTCCCCTCACCACCCCCCGCTGTCAGGGGTAGGTCTCGGGATCAACTGGGGTCGAAGACCGCACCCCCCCGACCCCCACCCCGTTCCGGAGAGGGGGTGTTCGACGGGACAGCGCGGCAGTGTTTTCCCGTCGGATTGCGAGCCACCGACGGGGTTCTTCGGCAACGATTCCGGCTCGAACACCCCCTCTCCATTTATGGGGAGGGGGCCGGGGGGTGGGGTGTCCAACACCCCGGCAAACGCGAATACCTACCCCTGACAAGGCATTGGTCTCTGCCCATCTTTCTTCGGGTTCGGCGGGGCGGCGAACAGGGGCAGGTGTTCGGCCAGCAGGCGCTCCACCGTGTCCGACCCGTGGTCCCCGATCACCGCCCGGACCGACTGCCACACCCACAACCCGGCCGGCAACCCGCTCGCCGTCACCGGCACACTCCGCTTCACCTGCCGGCCCGACAACCGCATCGGCAACTCCTTCA
>JAYTTN010000722.1:0-13834 GCA_043745295.1 Fimbriiglobus sp.
GCAAGAACCGTCGCTCACGCTTCCGGCTCGGATCGGAACCGACGACAATTCCTTACTTCCCCTCGGCGTTCTCCTTCGTCGCTTTGTCCATCGGCGGCCGTTTGGCGTGGAAGTCGGTGGCGTCCTGGTACGCCTTCGCCACCGTCAGCAGGTCCGTCTCGCCGTACAGCCGGCCGGTGAACGTGACCGCTTGCGGCAGGTCGCCGGCCTTCCGCGCGGTGAAGCCGCACGGCAGGCAGACCGTCGGATGCCCAGTCAGGTTGGTGACGAGCAGGTCGTTGCCGCCGACGTACAGGTCCACCGTCGCCATCAGCTTCGCCATCTCCTTCATCAGCAGCGTCCGCAGCCGGTTCGCGCGGAGGTAGTCCACGGCGGTGACGAACTGGCCCTCGCGGAACGGGATCGGCCACAGTGCGCCGAACCCCTCCGAGATGCCGGCGCGGGTCAGGTCGTCGAACGCGGCGGCGGCCTCGGCGTCCAGGATGCAGCGCAGCGCGCCCGTCGGCACGCCCGTCGGCAGCGCCACCGGCACCAGCTTCGCGCCCGAGTCCTTCAGCACCTTCAGCACGTCCTCGTACCCGGCACCCTTGGAGTTCTCGAAGAAGCCGACGGTCAGTTCCTTCGCCGGCTTCTTGCCCGGCCAGTCGAACGGGCGTTCCACCGCGCTGGCGTCGTCGGGGTCGGTGCCGTGGATCGCGCCCAACACCAGCGCGGCGTCCTCGGCGCTACGGCACAGCGGCCCCAGCTTGTCCATGCTCCAACTGAGCGCCATGCACCCGCCGCGGCCGACCCGGCCGAACGTCGGCCGCAGACCGGTGACGCCGCACTCCCGCGCCGGCGACACGATGCTGCCGAGCGTCTCGCTGCCGATGGCGAACGGCACGCACCCGGCCGCGACCGCCGACGCCGACCCCGCCGACGACCCGCTGGACCCGCGCGTCACGTCCCACGGGTTGCGAGTCTTGCCGCCGAACCACACGTCGCCGTAGGCCAGCGCGCCGAGCGTCAGCTTCGCCACCAGCACCGCGCCGGCGTCGTCCAACCGCTTGGCGACGCCGGCCTTCTTGTCGATGGTCTGGTCCTTGTAGTGTCCCGCGCCCCACGTCGTCTTGTAGCCGGGGTAGGCGATCAAGTCCTTCGCGCCCCACGGGATGCCGTGCAGCGGTCCGCGGAACTTGCCGGCCGCGATCTCCTCGTCCGCCGCCTTCGCCTGCTTCAGTGCCAATTCTTCCGTCAAGGTGACGACGCACTTCAAGCCGGGGTCGTACTTGGCCAGCCGCGCGAGGAAGAGCTTGGTGAGTTCGACCGACGACACCTGCTTGGCGCGGAGCAGCCGGGCGAGCGTGGCGACGCCGGCGAACGCCAGGTCGTCGTCCGCCTCCGGTTTCTTCACCTTCACCTCGCCCAACGCCACCTTGCCGCGCCCCGTGGCCGTGGGCACCAGCCCCGGTTGCGGGTCGAAGCGGAGCGCCGGCGGCACGTCGTTCGGCACCGCCACCTTGCGGCCGGCGTTGGTGCCGGCCAGCGCGCGCGTCAGCCCGGCGGCTACCTTCTTGCGCTCGTCGTCGGTCAGCATGATGCCGGCCACCCACTCGGCCTGTTGCACCATCTCGGCGGTGACCGCCGTCACCGGCTCGGCCTTCGGCGGCTGCGCCTGCGCGAGGATGGCCCGCTGGAACGTCACGGAGCCGACGCCGAGGGCGGCGACGGTGGCCAGCAACTCGCGGCGATGCGGCGTTGGGGGAACGGACATGAACGCACCTGGGGAACGGCTGAGAGGTTTCGATTACTGTACCACCCTCGTCCCCTCGGAGCCTCTCCCGTGACACGCCGGGTGCGGCAATTGTTGTTGGCGAGCGGGGGCGTCAGCCCCCTGTCGCGTTCGACATCCCCACGGAAACAGGGGGCTGACGCCCCCCGCTCGCCTGAACCTGCCAAAATCAATTGCTGCACCCTGCGGCGGCGGCAGCGGATTTTGCTGCCGCGACGACCCCGCACGGGAAATGAGAGCGAATCGGATTGATGAATGGCTGCCTTGTTCGCCCGCCGCGCCAGCAAGGGGCGAACTGCCGAAGTGGTCGGCCCCTTGCCGGCGCGGCGGGCGAACAAATCTCCGGAGCGCGACGGTGAGGGCTGGCACCGGCGCGGGAAACGTCGTCCGCCTCCCGATTCCGTCGCCGCCGCTGGCCACTCGGCGCGGGAACCTAAGATAAACGTACCTCCTCCAGCATTCCGCCGATTGGGTGCCGATCCGCCTATGAGTACCGCCGCCATCAACCCGAAGGGTGCCCGCCAGACCCCGCCCGCCGCCGGCCCGTCCGCCTGGGTTTCCGCCTACCTGGGCAGTACCGTCGGCCGGAAGATCCTCGTCGCCCTGACCGGCTCGCTGCTGGTCGGGTTCGTCGTCTTCCACATGATCGGCAACTTGAAAATGTTCAGCGGGCGGGACAGCTTCAACGCCTACGCCTATTTTCTCAAGCACTCCCTCGGCGCGCTCATCTGGGTGGCGCGGGCCGGCCTGCTGGCCGCGTTCGTGTTGCACGTCGTCCTGGTCATCCGGTTGAAGGTGAAGGCCGCCGCCGCGCGGCCGATTGGGTACTACCGCATGAAGGCGGCCCAGGCGTCCCCGGCGTCCACCACGATGCTCTGGACCGGCCTCGCGGTCCTCGCGTTCACGGTGTACCACCTGGCGCACTTCACCTTCGGCCTGACTCACACGGCCGAGGGCGGGCGGAACTACCTGGAACTGACCGACGCCGCAGGCCGGCACGACGCCTACGGCATGGTGATCGAGGGGTTCGGCGTCTGGTGGATCGCCGGCATTTACCTCGTCGCCCAGGTGCTGCTGTTCGTCCACCTGAGCCACGGCATCGCCAGCGCGTTGCGCACCCTGGGCGTCGTCGGTAAACGCTTCGACCCGGCCGCCGAGCTGCTCGCCTACGCCACCGCCGGCACGGTGCTGATCGGCAACTTCGCCATCGTCATCGCGGTGTGGGCCGGCTGGGTGCAGTAAATCGCCGATCTTCTGTCTTGGCGAGCGGGGGGCGTAAGCCCCCTGTTTGTCAACAAGAAACAGGGGGCTTACGCCTCCCGCTCGCCCAATCCAGAATACGGACCTCCCCATGAAACTCGATGCCCGCGCGCCGTCCGGACCTCTCCCGCTGAAGTGGGAGGGCTTCAAGAAGGACCAGAAGCTGGTCAACCCGGCGAACAAGCGGAAATTCCGCGTCCTCGTCGTCGGCACCGGACTGGCCGGCGGGGCGGCCGCCGCGACGCTGGCCGAACTCGGCTACGAGGTGCTGAGTTTCTGCTTCCAGGACAGCCCCCGGCGGGCGCACAGCATCGCCGCGCAGGGCGGCATCAACGCCGCCAAGAACTACCAGAACGACGGCGACAGCGTGTGGCGGCTCTTCTACGACACCATCAAGGGCGGCGACTACCGCGCCCGCGAGGCCAACGTCCACCGGCTGGCCGAGGTGTCGGTCGGCATCATCGACCAGTGCGTGGCGCAGGGGGTGCCGTTCGCCCGCGAGTACGGCGGCCTGTTGGACAACCGCAGCTTCGGCGGCGCGCAGGTGAGCCGCACGTTCTACTGCCGGGGGCAGACCGGCCAGCAACTGCTGCTGGGGGCGTATCAGGCGATGGCCCGGCAGATCGGGGCCGGCACCATCACGATGTTCCCCCGCACCGAAATGCTCGACCTCGTGGTCATCGACGGCCGCGCGCGCGGCATCGTCATCCGCCACCTGGAAAGCGGCAAGGTCGAGTCGTTCAACGGCGACGCCGTGGTGCTGGCGACCGGCGGTTACTCGAACGCCTTCTACCTGAGTACGAACGCCAACGGCTGCAACGTGACGGCCACCTACCGGGCTTACAAGCGGGGCGCGGCCTTCGCCAACCCGTGCTACACGCAGATTCACCCGACCTGCATCCCCGTCGCCGGCGACCACCAGGCGAAGCTGACGCTGATGAGCGAGAGCCTGCGGAACGACGGCCGCGTGTGGGTGCCGAAGAGCCAGGGCGACGTGGGCAAGCACCCGAACTCCATCCCCGAAGGCGACCGCGACTACATCCTCGAACGGCTGTATCCGAGCTACGGCAACCTGGCCCCGCGCGACGTGAGCAGCCGGGCGGCCAAGCGGGCGTGCGACGACGGCAAGGGCGTCGGGCCGGGCGGCCGCGGGGTGTACCTCGACTTCGCCGACAGCATCAAGCGGATGGGCAAGTCGAAGGTGCAGGAGAAGTACGGCAACCTGTTCGACATGTACCAGCGGATCACCGCCGAGAACGGGTACGAGCAGCCGATGCGTATCTATCCGGCGCTGCACTACACGATGGGCGGGCTGTGGGTGGATTACCACCTGATGTCGAACATCGACGGGCTGTTCGTGATCGGCGAAGCCAACTTCAGCGACCACGGGGCGAACCGCCTCGGCGCCTCGGCGCTCATGCAGGGGCTGGCCGACGGTTACTTCGTGCTGCCGTACACCCTCGGCAACTACTTCGCCAGCGCCAAGCACGACCGCCAGCCGGTCGATCACCCGGAGTTCAAGAAGGTGGAGGCCGAAGTCGCGGCCGGCATCGCGCGGCTGCTCGGCATCAAGGGGAAGAAGACGGCCATCGAGTTCCACCGCGAGGCGGGCAAGTTGCTGTGGGACAACGTCGGCATGAGCCGCACCAAGCAGAGCTGCGAGTTCGCCATCAAACGATACCAGGAACTACGGGCCGAGTTCTGGGCGAGCGTCAGCGTGCCCGGCTCCGGCGACAGCCTGAACACGGCCCTGGAGCGCGCCGGCCGGGTGGCCGACTTCCTGGAGTTCGGCGAGCTGCTGGCCCGCGACGCGCTGACCCGCGAGGAGTCGTGCGGCGGCCACTTCCGCGAGGAGTACCAGTACCCGGACGGCGAGGCCAAGCGGGACGACGAGCAGTTCATCCACGCCGCCGCCTGGGAGTACCAGGGCGGGGACAAGACGCCGCTCCGCCACCAAGAGCCGATGAACTACGAGACCGTCAAGCCCAGCGTGCGGAGTTACAAGTGATGGCGACAGCCGTGAGACGCGGTGCTTCGCCCCGAAGGGGCGATTCCAACAGCCCAGGGCGTAAGCCCTGGGAACGGGTCGCTGTCAGGGTCGAAACGGCGGTCGGTTGAAACCCAGGGCTTACGCCCTGGGCTGATGGAACCGCCCCTTCGGGGCGAAAACGATCACCGAATACCTGGAACTCTTCCCCCAATGAAATTCACAATCAAAGTCTGGCGGCAGAAGTCCCGCACCGACGCCGGCCGCATGGCCGAGTACGCCCTCGACGGCATCTCCCCGGACATGTCGTTCCTGGAGATGATGGACCATCTCAACGAGCAGCTCATCCGCGGCGGCGAGGAGCCGGTGGCGTTCGACCACGACTGCCGCGAGGGCATCTGCGGCAGTTGCGCCATGATGATCAACGGCCAGGCGCACGGCCCGGAGCGCGGGGCCACCACTTGCCAGGTCCACATGCGGAGCTTCCGCGACGGCGACCGCCTGGTCATCGAGCCGTGGCGGGCGGCCGCCTTCCCCGTCATCCGCGACCTGGTCGTGGACCGGTCGGCGTTCGACCGCGTCATCCAGAGCGGCGGGTTCGTCGGGGTGAACACCGGCGGCACCCCGGACGGCAACGCCGTGCCGATTCCGAAGGTGGACCAGGACCGGGCGATGGACGCCGCCCAGTGCATCGGCTGCGGGGCGTGCGTGGCCGCCTGCCCGAACGCCAGCGCCATGCTGTTCTTGAGCGCGAAGGTCGGTCACCTGGGGGCGCTGCCGCAGGGCCAGCCGGAGCGGAAGGCGCGGGTCAAGACGATGGTGGCGGCGCACGACCGCGAGGGGTTCGGCCACTGCACCAACATCGGCGAGTGCGAGGCCGCCTGCCCGAAGGAGATCGGCACCGAGTTCATCATGCAGTTGAACCGCGACTACATCGGCTCGGCGCTGTCGGCGGTGGTGAGGGGGTGAGGGAGGGATATCTCGCTTCTCCATGGGGAGTGCCGCGAGTACCATGTGGAGGATTGGTCATGACGCTCCCGACGAATGCGTCCGAACTGGCGATCTGGGCGCTCATGCAGTTCCCGGTCCTCGCGGTGGCCGTGTTGCTGGCCCGAAGTTCGGTTCGCTACACGGAACGCCTCCACGAGAAGCGAATCGCGGATGCCCGTCAGGCGAACGAGTCGCTGATGGCCGAGCGCGATTATCGCCTCCGAGAGCGGGACGAGCGGATCGCGGGCTTGTTGAAGGAAAATGCGGACCTTCGAGCGAAACTGTCTCGCTCACGGAAGCCGTCCGACGAAGGGAAAGCTCAGGAGGAGGGGAAATGATCACCCTCGGAATCGTCGGTTACTACGTCCTCGCCTTCGCGATTCTCGCGGCGGTGACGTGGCTCTCCGTTCGGCAGAACGTCCGCGACGCCGACCGCTGCTACGGCGAATGGGCGGCGGCCCTCACCGCGGCCCCGTCGGTTCCGCCGCTCGCGCCATGGCACCAGCTCCCCACGACCGATCCGGACGACTGGTCCGACCTCTCCGCCGACGCGCTGGAACCCATCGCCCCGCTTCTCCGCCGCGTCATGCAGGAATACGTCGATCACCCGGCGAAGCGGGAACAGCTGATGCGCGCGATTGACGACGCACTCGTTGTGATCGAGCCGATCTAGACCCGACGACTGGCCGGCGGTAAGATTTCCTTTCGCTTGGTCGTCCTGGCTGCAGGAGTAGGTCCGATGATTCGGTTTTCCTGCCCGAAGTGCAACAAGGTCTACAAGGCTGCCAATGAGCAAGCGGGCAAGAAAAGCCTCTGCAAGCAGTGCAACGCCTTCGTCCTCATCCCACAGCCGATCACCGAAGTTCATTACGGCGTCCCACTGCCGCTAGAAGACATCTCGAAGACAGCCGAACCGGAACCCATACCCCCTGTAGGTACGCACCCCGCTGCAAACCCCTTCGCTGAATTGGATCGGCCGTCGGACAAACGCCCTCGTGAGGATGACGAAGTTGATGAGCAACAGCCGAGGCGACGCAGTCGATACGAAGAAGATGAAGATGAACCGATTCGCTCGAATCGGCGTCGTCTCGATCACAAGTTGACGCTACCTTGGCGGGTTGCCACGGCGATCACATTGGCGATGGTGTTGCTCGGATTTTTTCTGCCCTGGGTCAAAGTCAAGCTCACTCCTCCGAGCGTCTTCGCGAGGGAATTTGGGTTCTGGGGTGGCGAACTCGAACTGGCGCGGCAATCTGGACTTCAAATGTCGATCGGTTCGGCGACACCGGGAAAACTGTTCAAAGGCCGAGCTGAACGGGAATGGAGAGAACTGGAACAACTCGCCCGCAGGGACGGCACTCTCCGCGCCAAGCTCAACGAGGCACAGCGGCGGATATCCGCAGCGTGGTTGCTACTGGTGCCGTTGCTGTCCGTGGTGGCGTTATCATTTTGCGGGATGACTCCGTCGCCCATGTCGTGCGGCTTGCAGATCACGATGACAGGAATCGGACTTCTCGTGTTGACTGTTCAGTTCGGCATCATCGGCACGCCTATTGAAAGCGCAATCTACGAGAATCTACCCATCGACGCGGATTCCCTGTTCCTGTTTCTTGAGTTCGAGTACATGGGTGGACTCGCACTAACAATCTTGGGGTTGGTCGGCTGTATTGCGGTGCAGATTCTCGTCCTCTGTTTGAAACAATTCTTGTATCCAACACTGCGGACATAAAAAGTCTCCGAAGGCTGGGGCGAAAGGGTCGTACCAGCGTGGCGACCGACATGCCCCAAGCCGAGTCCGCCAACCCTACCGCCGCTCCCGCCGTTCGGTAATCTACACTTCACCGTCGTTGCCATTTGTCGTCTTGGAGGACCGACCGCCCATGTCCACCCTTTCGCACGCCGACCCGGAGATCGACCGCGCCGTCCGCGGCGAGCAGTCCCGCCAGCGGTTCGGCCTGGAGATGATCGCGTCCGAGAACTACACCAGCCGGGCCGTCATGGACGCCCAGGGGTCGGTGCTGACCAACAAGTACGCCGAGGGCTACCCCGGCAAGCGGTACTACGGCGGGTGCGAGTTCGTGGACGAGGTGGAACGCCTCGCCATCGGCCGCGCCAAGCAGCTCTTCGGCGGGGACCACGTCAACGTGCAGCCGCACTCCGGCGCGCAGGCGAACATGGCCGTATTCCTCGCGGCGCTGCAACCCGGCGACACCATCCTCGGGTTGGACCTGGCGCACGGCGGGCACCTGACGCACGGCATGAAGCTGAACTTCAGCGGCAAGTACTTCAAGGTGGCCAGCTACGGCGTCACCAAGGACACGCACCGCATCGACTTCGACCAGGTGGCGGCGCAGGCCCGCGAACACAAGCCGAAGGTCGTCATCGCCGGGGCCAGCGCGTACTCGCGGCTGTACGACTTCGCCAAGTTCGCCGAGATCAGCCGGGAAGTCGGCGCGCTGCTGATGGTGGACATGGCGCACGTCGCCGGGCTGGTCGCCGCCAAGCTGCACCCGGACCCGGTGCCGCACGCCGACTTCGTGACCAGCACCACGCACAAGACGCTGCGCGGGCCGCGCGGCGGGATCGTGATTTGCAAGGAGAACTGGGCCAAACCCATCGACTCGGCGGTGTTCCCCGGCGTGCAGGGCGGGCCGCTCATGCACGTCATCGCCGGCAAGGCGGTGGCCTTCGGCGAGGCGCTGCGGCCGGACTTCGTGGCGTACCAGTCGCAGGTGCTGGCCAACGCCAAGACGCTGGCCGGCACGCTCCTGGCCGCCGGCTTCCCCATCGTATCGGGGGGCACCGACAACCACCTGATGCTGGTGGACGTGTTCGCCAAGGCCGGCATCGGCGGCAAGCAGGCCGAGGCGGTGCTGGACGAGGCCGGCATCACGGCGAACAAGAACATGATCCCCTACGACACCCGCAAGCCGATGGACCCGTCGGGCATCCGCCTGGGCACGCCGGCCCTGACCACGCGGGGCATGAAGGAGCCGGAGATGCGGCAGGTGGCCAAGTGGATCACGGAGGTGCTGACGCGGCCGACGGACGACGACCTGGTGTCGCGGGTGCGGGGCAGCGTGCGGGAGCTGTGCGAGCAGTTCCCGGTGCCGGCGGACGTCTGAGCCGGAAGCGTGAGCGACGGTCTTGCTGCACCGTCGCTCACGCTTCCGGCTCCGAACCCCTTTTGCCCCGATCCGTCGCTCACGCTTCCGGCTCCGAACCCATGAAGCCCCTGCAACTCCTCCTCCTGCTCACCTGCGCGGCCTTCGTGCTGATGGCGTACTTCGCGTTCGAGGTGATGCTGTTCCGGCTGTCGTGTTCGCTGGCCAAGCTGCCCCGGCCGACGGTGCCCAAGTCCGTCGGCATCGTGTTCGCCGTGCTGTTCGCCGAAATCCTGACTCAGGGTGCGCTCGGCGGCATCGTCACCGAGGCGTACCTGGCCGGCGGCTATCCGTTATGGGAGGCCGGCCTGGTCGCCTTCTGCCTCGGCCTTCCGGTCCACATGCTGGTGTGCGCCGGCCTGCACGCCAAGTTGATGGCCATCCACCTGACCGACGGCATCGCCGTCTGGGTGATCGAGAAGTCGATCAAGTTCGGCGTCCTCCTCGTCGGCGGCAGTGTGGTCGGGCTGGTGTTCCTGCTCGGCCGCGGGTGACGGTGGCGGCTCGCCGGGAGGCACCGCCGCTCACAGGTCCGGGTTCACCACCTGCCCGTCGTTGCGGACGCACAGCCGGCGGAACTGCTCCGGGTCCGGGTTGTAGCGGATGGCCCGCACGCTGCCGTCGCACAGCACCGCGTTGACCGCCGACGGGTGCGAACTGCCGAACTGCGCCGACCCCTGATGCACGTCGGCGGTGGTCGGCTGGCCGGGGAAGCGGGCGAACGCGGTCGGCACGTCCGCGCTCGGCCCGCGCCGGCCGGGGGTGTCCGGGTCGGCGACGGCGCGGCGGTAGATGTCCGTGTCCCAGCCCGGCGTGTACGCCGATTCGTTGTCGTCGTAGGTGGTGCTGGCCGCGTTCAGGTGGGCCAGCTTCAGCCGCTTCTCGGACAGCATGAGGGTGTTCGACGTGCCGTCCGTGATGTCCGCCAGCCGCACCGGGCCGGTCACGCTGAAATGCACCACGACGCCGTTCGACCCGTCTCCGGCGGTGCCGGCGTTCCCGGCGTAGTCCGTCTTGGCCAGGTTGTTGGCCACCGGCGACGACCGCCGCGCCGGGCAGACGAACGTCTTCACCCCGGCCGGGCGGACGGCCGCGTCGGTCGGGTTGGCGTGCAGCGGGGCCTGCTCGATGAACGGCAGGATGTGGTACGTCCAACTCCACTCCTGCCGCCGCTGCGGCAGGAGGCTGGTCGGGGCGGTGTACGGGTTGCAGCAGCCGTAGGTGTCGAGCGGGTCGGCGCGGGCGGCGTCGCAGCGGGTGCGGGTGGCGGTCGGCATGAGCGGGTGGTACGGCAGGACGCACTGGTTCTTGCCGCCGGAGGGGAACGACCCGTAGGCGTCGTTGTACCCGTGGAAGGCCAAGCCGATCTGCTTCAGGTTGTTGCTGCAACTCATCCGCGCGGCGGCGGCGCGGACCTTCTGGACGGCGGGCAACAGCAAGCCGATCAGGACGGCGATGATGGCGATGACCACCAGCAGCTCGATCAGCGTGAACGCCCGGTGACGGGCCGGAGAGTGGACCACGAGGCACCCCTTTGGGAACGGACGCCGGCGACGATGCGGTGATGTGAGGCCGATGGGATATGAGTAACCGATGAGCGACCCGAGTGGAAGCGAAAAATGCGAGAAGGCGCGGAATCGCCGGGCGTGCGGAGTCGATGTGGGTCGGGTGGCCGAAGAACGTGCCCGAGGCGCGACACGAACAGACGCGGCCCTACCGCTTCTTCTTCGGGTAGAACACCTTGTCCCACCCCACCTGTCCGCCGAAGCGAGCGCGGAGCGCGGCCAGCAGCGCCGGGCCGATCTCGTTGTCGCGCAAGTCGAGGTGAATCAGCGAACTCAGGTGCGGCGAGTCGAGCAGCGCTTTCGCGCCGGGGTCGGCGATCGCGTTGCGGGTCAGGTCGAGGACGAGCAGGTGCGCGGATGCCGGGGAGTTGGCAATCACCGCCGCGCCGCTGTCGGAGATGTTCGCGTTTCCCAGGTCGAGAACCTTGAGGTTGGCGAACCACGGGGCGGCGACCATCGCCTTCACTGCCACCGGGCCGAGGCGGTTGGCGGGCAACTTCAGGATTCTCAAGCTGCCCAAATTCGAGGACGCGGCGAGAGACTTCATCCCGTTGGCCCCCGGCTCCGTCGTCGCCAGGTTCAGCGATTCGACGGTGGACAACGTCGCGCACCCGGCCAGGAGCCGCGCGCCGTCGGGCCCGAGGCGGCAGTCGGCCAACTCCAGTCGGGCCAACTTCGGAGCGGCGAGCGACTCCAGCACCCGGACCACCACCCCGCCGGGCATGCGGTCGTTCGTCAAATCCAGCCGCTCCAGTGCGGGTAACGACACCCGGTCGCCGAACGCTTCGCCGACCGGCCGGCCGTGTTCGCCGAAGAAGTTGCCCTGGAGTCGCAGCTCCCGCAACTGCCGCGCGAGCGGCGAGCGGAGCAGTGCGGTCAAGCCGGAGGCCGCGATGCCGGCGAATTGGAAGTGCAGTTCGTTCAGCCGCGTCGCGCGTTCGGATTCGAGCAGCGGCCGGATGTCGGCCTCGGCCATCTCGCCGAGGTGGAAATCCAACCGGCCGATCTTCGACAGCCACGGCGCGGACGCCAGCCCGGACAGGTCGGGTCGATCCCGCCAATCGATGACCAGACCGCCGATGGGGTGCAGGTCGAAGACGGAATCGCCCGACGGCAGGAAGCCCGGCAGATCGGCGACGCGGAGTTGCCAGGGGAACCCGCGGCGGTAGGCGTTCACCGTCGCACCGCCGGCCACCTCCCGGACCCGCTCGATGCGGTTGTACCCGTACAGCCACGACGTATCCACCCAGGCGGCATTGATCCACACCGGATCCCACTTGGGTACGCGGGCGAGTTCGCACTGCACGCGGATGAACACCGCCAGCGCGTCCTCGCCGTTCTCCTCCAGCCAGTCGGCGAACACCAGCCGGGGCAGGTCGGCGTCCGGGTGCGCGAGGACGGACTGATACAGCGCCTCGCGGTCGGTCATGGGGTTCCTCAGCCGGCGACGTACAGGCCGCGGCCGCAGTTCGAGCAGCACATGAACTTGCCCGCTTGAAGGTCGAGCTTCTGCTGTTCGGTCATGCCGGTGCGGCAGTTCTGGCACACCTTGCCGACCACCCCGGCCAGGCACTCCGCCCCGTGCCGCTTGACCAGCCGCTCGTACTGCCCCTTCAGGTCGGGCGGCAGGGTGCCCTCGACGCCGGCCAACTCCGTCGCCGCGCGGTCGCGTTCCATCCCCAGGCGGTCCAGCCGCTCCTTGCCGTCCAGTCGATCGTCGTCGTGCTGCTTCTGGGCGGCCACCCACTCGGCGTCGGCGGCGGGCAGGGCGGCGGTCTTGGCGTCCAGCTCCTCCATCGCGGCCAGGATGCCCTCCTCGGTGGCGGCGATCCGCTCCTTCTGGTGGCCGATCTCCGCCTGCTTGGCGTCGTACTCCTTGCCGGCCGTTTCGAGCTGCTTCTCGAATTTGACGAGCTGCGCGTGCTGCTGCTTCAGGTCGCCCTCGGCCTCGCGGATCTTCAACTTCAGCGCGGCGACGGCGGCGTGGGCGGCGGCGTGGGCCTGCTCGGCCACCTCCCGCACCCGCAGCTGCGACTTGCCGACGCGCGGGCCGAGGTCGATCTCCGAGTCGAGGTTGCGGAGCAGCTTGCGGAGGCGGTGCAGGTCTTTGAAGATGCTGGTGACGGACGCGCTCATGGGAATCCCCTCCGCGACAGTTCGGTGGCACCGGCCTCCGAGCCGGTGGGTCGGACGCGGTGCCGCCGAACCGCCGATAGTCACTTGCCCAGCGCCTTGCGGCCGGCCAGGAACGGTCGGAACGCGGCGGCCGGCAGCTTGACGACGCCCGGCGTCTCGCTCGACTTGGCGTACACGAACGCCTTCGTCTCGTCCTCGGCCCCGACGATGAACTCGACCGGGCCGGGCAGCCCGCGGTGGATGACGGCGCGGAGTACGTCGCCGGTCAGTTTGTACTCTGGCTTCTCCGGGCCGGGCACGAACGTGCCGCCCTGCGGGGCTTCGATCAACTGGACCAGCGCCTCCGCCTTGGCCGCGTCCAGGTTGAACCCGGCCGGCTCGGTGGCCACCCACTTCGCCGTCGGGTCCGGGTTGGCGAACAGCGTATCGACCTGCCCGGTGTCCGCCCGCCAGGACAAGTCCACGCGACTGATCGTCGGGCGGGGGACGCGGTGGATCACCGGGTCGCGGAGGTCGGCCTTCTCGATGGAGTCCACGGCGAACTTGTCGGCGGCCAGCACCATCAGCTTGCCGCCTACGCGGAAGTAGTACTTGCCGGCGTTCGGGATCTCGTTGCCGAACTCGTACACCCGCGGCTTGGTCGGGTCGGACTTCAGCACCACCGTCACCGTCAGGCGGGCCGGCTTCAACCCCCACGCCGTCAGTTCCGGGTCGGGCGGCGCTTCGGCGACCGGCTGCGAGCGGTCCAGTCCGCCGAGGAAGTTCAGGAGTTGCTCGGCGGCCGGGTGGGAGGCGGGTTTGCCGGCGTTCAGGCTCTTGCCCAGGGGGAACGCCAACTTCGGGAACCAGCCTTTCTCGACGTCCGACAGTTTGTCGAACTCGGTGAAGGTGAGATCGTACACCGGTTCCGCGCCGCGGGTGGCGGTCACGCGGGCCACGGCCGCCGGCGAGAACGAGCCGA
>JAYTTN010000723.1:0-3681 GCA_043745295.1 Fimbriiglobus sp.
TGAACGCCGCCGCGCCCTCCGCCGCCAAACGACACAGCTCAGCAGCGGCGGGCACCGGTGAGCTATGAACTCCCAGAAACGAGTCATGCCCCGCCGTCGGCTGCAGCGCCTGGTTCGGCGTCTTCGTGCTACCCCGCGCGCTTGCTCCGCATGGCCGCGACCACCTCGACTCCCCCGGCACCCAGGGCGAGTCGCCGGTACTCGGGGGTCTCGGCCCCATACAACGCGATGCGGCCCGACGCGTCGTGATGGACACCCCACCCGTACTTCTTGGGCAGCGGGGAGGCCCGCATACACGGGTAGGGCTTGCCGAACAACACGGCTCGGATCGCTGCCGCCCGTGGCTTCGCGTCCGCTTTGGAAAGTCCCTCGCGGCGGACGTGAACCGCGAACATCAAGTCTTCGAGGGTGAGCGTGTACGGTCGGGCCGAAAGCAACTCATGCTGTAACACCGCAACGGTCGGCGCGACCCCGCGGGGCACCGGTACTGCGCCACACGACATCGGGCAATCCGGCGCGGCCAGCACAAACGTGTCGGTTATCAACTCCATACCGAAACCTCCGCCCTCTGCCGCCGAACAGATACTTATCCCAATCCCCGGTGGGTGGGATAAATCGCCATACTGATTGGGATAGTACCGCCCGCCGAAACCGGCGGTCAAGTTTATTCTTGCGTTCGGGCAACGATTTGCGGAACCCGGCATGAACAGGCCTTCCGGCTTATGCCATCTGGGAGTTGATCCCGTGAAACTGCTCGACCACTTCTCCGCGCCTGCCGGACCATGAACTACGCGAAGGCGACCGAGGGGTGCTACACGGCCCAGGTGCTCGATTTCCTCCGCTTCCATGGGGACCAAGCGGGGCGAAGGATTCACCCCGACCACCTCCGCGAACCGGCCGTCGAACAGTTTCTGACGCACTTGGCGGTGGACCGCCGACAGGCGGCCAGTTCCCAGAGTCAAGCCCTGTGCGCCCTCGTGTTCCTGTATCGGGAGGTGTTGGGCCAACCGCTGGAGCGCCTGAACGCGGTGCGGGCCAAGCGACCGGAGCGGCTCCCGACGGTCCTGGCGGAGGACGAGGTGCGGCGGGTGTTGGCGGTCCTGGATCGGCACCCGACGCACGGGTTGCTAGCCCGCCTGCTGTACGGGGCGGGTCTTCGGGTGAGCGAAGGCTGCACCCTTCGGGTAACGGACCTGGATTTCGCCCGCCGGCAGATCCTGGTGCGGAACGCGAAGGGGTTCAAGGACCGGGCCGTCCCGCTGCCCGATCAGGTGCGGGCCGGGTTGCACGAACGGATCGAACGGGTGCGACGGCAGCACGTACGGGCGTTGGCGAAAGGGCCGGGTTGGGGATGGGCACCGGTGGCCGACAGTCTGCGGCACAAGCGGTCGCAAGCCGGCCGCGAACTGCCGTGGCAGTTCGTCTTCCCGTCGGCCGTCACGACGCCGAACCCGGAGACCGGCCTCCACGAGCGGTGGCACACGTCGCCGGCCGTGATTGGGGGAGCAGTGAAGACGGCGGCCCGAACCGCCGGGGTGCCGAAACGGGTGAGTCCGCACACGTTCCGGCACAGCTTCGCCACGCACCTGCTGGAGGACGGGGCGGACATCCGCGCGGCCCGGCCGCGTCGCCCGACGCGTGGGCCGAACGCGTCCTGCCCACGCCGGCGAGGCGATTCGCGTTCGCGGGCATCGAGGAGATCGACCTCTTCGGCCCCCGCTGGGGCGTCTGGGCGGAGCGGCTCGGGCTGAAGTCGTTCGACCGGCCGAGCGCGTTCGGCGACGGGGCCGAGTGGATCTGGAACGCCGCGGCCGAGCAGTTCCCCGGCCACCGCGGGACGCTCGACTTCTCCCACGCCGCGCAGCACGTGTCGGCAGCGGCCGACGCCCTGTTCGGGGCGGGCACGGCCGACGGTCGGGCGTGGTTCGACGCCGGCCGCACGGCCCTGTTGGCGGACGGGTGGTACGGCATCCGGGAGCACGTCGGGCGGACGTTGGGCGGGGCGGTGAGCGACGCCGGGCGAGCGGCCATCGAGGAGTTGGTGGGGTACCTGGCGAACCACTCCGAGCGGCTGAACTATCGGCACCGGTTGGCCGTCGGCGAACCGATCGACGGCGGGCTGATCGAGGGGGCGTGCGAGCAGGTGATCGGCCGGCGGAGGAAGCAGACGGGCGCGCGGTGGACGGTGCCCAACGCCAACCGCATGGCCGAGTTGTGTTGCCTGACGTACTCCGACCAGTGGGCGGAGTACTGGAGCGCCGCCTGACGCCGCCAGGAAACTTTGGCGCACCCCGGCCCGCCGGCCCGCCGTTGCACTTGACAGGTGCCGCCCGTCGCGGCGACGATAGGCGGCGTCTTCCGACGGGACGCACGGATGCCCTTGCCGGACTTGCCATTCTGGGTTTCCACCGACGACGCGGTCGCCACCGTGTGGCTCGACTGCGACGCGCTCACGCCCGCGCGGGTCGCCCGGCTCGCCGACTGCGTCGAGCGGGTCGCCGCGCGGCCGGCGGTGGAAGTCCTCGTGATCCGCGCCGCCCGCCCCGGCGGGTTCCCCTCCTTCGACCGCCCGTTCCTCCGCGACCTCCGAACCGACGGGGACGCCGCCGACTACGCCCGCGCGGGGCAGCTTGCCCTTCGCCGGCTGGCCGACCTGCCAATCCCGACCGTCGCGTTCCTGGAGGGGCCGTGCGTCGGGCCGGGGTTGGAACTGGCCCTGGCGTGCGACTACCGGCTGGCGGTGGCAACGCCGGATGCCGTCCTCGGCTTCGGCGACCTGTCCACGGCGTGGGGCGGGCGAAGCCGATTGGCATCGCGGGTCGGACGACGAACGGCGTCGCGGTTCGTGAGTTGCCACCCGCGCGAAGCGGCGGCGCTCGGCCTCGTGGACGACGCCTTCTGCCTCCGCCGGGCGAAGATCGAGCTGCGGACGTTCCTCGACCGAGTGCAAGGCCGCCCGGTCAAGCGCGGCGTGCCGACGGACGCCCTCGCCGAGGCGCGCGAACGGGCGGACTTCCGCGCGGCGGTGCGGGCGGGGTTGCTTCTGGCGGATGACGGCCCGACGTTCGACCCCGCGAACCCGATCCCGACTCGTCCCCGGCGGGTCGGCGTGATCGGCGGTGGCCCGGACGCGGTGCGGTGGGTCGGCGAGTTCGCCCTACGGGGCGTGCCGGTGACGTGGCTGCGGACGGGGGTGGGAGTGAATCCGTTTGCGTCGGCGCTGGCGCGGGGGCGGGTGACGCCGTTGGAAGCGGATCAGGCATCCGCCCGCGTGACGGTGGTGGCGGAACCCGACGACGCGCTCGCGGCCGACCTGGTCGTCATCGACGACACCGACGACACCGCCGCGGCGTACCTCGAACGGGTCATGCCGGCGCGGTCGGTGCTGCTGGTGCCGAGTGCCGAACTGGGCGACGTGCTGCCGAGTTGCGCCCGCCCCTGCCGCGTGCTGGGATGGACGGCGGCGGACGAACGGATGTCGGTGGTGACTCACGAGGACGCCACCGACGACGCGACGGCGGCGGCCGTCCGGTGGCTGGCGGTCGCGGGGGACAACATGGCCGTGGCACGGGCAGACGGGCGGACCGTCGCTGATCGGACCTCGGCTCTCGCGCTGGCGGCGCGATGACGGGCGCGGCTCCTCAAGTCGCCGCGAAGAGTCTTCGCGGCGACTTCAGGAGC
>JAYTTN010000724.1:0-13817 GCA_043745295.1 Fimbriiglobus sp.
CCCCCGCCATCAGGCACGGGGGAAATGTAGGCACATATCACGATCCCCATCGGGATGACAGTTTCAATCCGCCCCCGCCATCAGGCACGGGGGAAATCACCGCGCCGGTCGTGCCCAAGATGTCGATCTGAGTTTCAATCCGCCCCCGCCATCAGGCACGGGGGAAATTCGGAAGGCCGGACCCTAGTCACTCGCATCGACACTGTTTCAATCCGCCCCCGCCATCAGGCACGGGGGAAATGCCACTGCTGATCCGGGGGGCACCCGTCTTCTCGCAGTTTCAATCCGCCCCCGCCATCAGGCACGGGGGAAATGATGATCCGGGAGAGCCGCCGCCTGGCGCTGTCCAGGTTTCAATCCGCCCCCGCCATCAGGCACGGGGGAAATTCGTCGATCCCTCGCGTTCGGGTCGGGCGGGGCGGTTTCAATCCGCCCCCGCCATCAGGCACGGGGGAAATATGGCGACGTCAGTCTGACTGGCGGCGAGGGCGGCATAGTTTCAATCCGCCCCCGCCATCAGGCACGGGGGAAATGCGGAAGGAGATGGGGTCGGGCACGGGACTACTCCTGTTTCAATCCGCCCCCGCCATCAGGCACGGGGGAAATGCGGCTGCCGCGCCCGGCGGACCCGATCCGCCAGCGGGTTTCAATCCGCCCCCGCCATCAGGCACGGGGGAAATGTGGCGGCGCACGTCCGCCACGCGGTGCCGACGTTTCAATCCGCCCCCGCCATCAGGCACGGGGGAAATCGTCGCGGGTCAGGTCGTCGGCGTTCCGGCGGGCGTTTCAATCCGCCCCCGCCATCAGGCACGGGGGAAATGAAGCTGTGCCGCAGGTTGTCGTGCGCGTCCAGCCGGGTTTCAATCCGCCCCCGCCATCAGGCACGGGGGAAATCGCTATCCCTGTAAGTGGCGGTCAGGCCGACGGTTAAGGGCCGCGTTCCGCGAACCCCCTTCCGCCACGGGTCGTTCCGTCGTCCGTCGGCCGTGCGGTGCGTCATAAGCCCCGAGTTGCCAAAGACCTGAGGCTGTCGCGGAACCCTCCGTCTCGGCGTCGGCACTCCGGGTCCGCGATGGGGGAATCATACCACCAGCGGGCCGTCCATGTCCATCGGTTCCTTCGCGCCGTGGTGCTCGATTCTCACGTCGGCGTCCAGGAAGTAGAAGCGGAGGGAGTCGGCGGCGGGCTTCAGTTCGTCCAGCAGCCGGCCCCGCAGCGCCTCCCACTCGGCCGGCCCGACGGTGCACTCGAACACGCTCTTCTGCACCCGCTGGCCGAAGTCCTGGCACGCCCGCGCCACCCGCCGCAGCCGCCGCGGGCCGCCGTCGTCGGACGTGGCCACGTCGTACACGATCAGCACCAGCATGGGAACGACCTCAGTTCTTGAGCAGGCACGGGACGTAGGCGGGCAGGTCGCCGCGGAGGACGCGGGCGAGGATGCGGGCCTGGAGGAACCAGAGGCGGCCGACCGGGCACTTCTGCTCCAGCGTCGGGTGCGTCACCTCGTCCCGCTTCCGCTTCTGGTACTCGCCGATGACGGTGCGGCGGGTGGCGTCGGTCATCTCCACCCCGCCGCCGTCGCGGACCACGAACCCGTCGGCCGTCACCTGCTGGCGGTTCACCAGCGTCAGCGCCACCCGGTCGGCGATCAGCGGGCGGAACTCCTCCATCAGGTCGAGGGCGAGGCCGGGGCGTCCGGGTCGGTCCACGTGCAGGAAGCCGACGCTCGGGTCGAGGCCGGCCGCTTGCAGGGCGGCGGCGCAGTCGTGCCGGAGCAGCCCGTACAGGAACGACAGCAGCGCGTTCATCCGGTCCAGCGGCGGGCGGCGGGTGCGGCCGTTCGGGGTGAACGCCTCGCGGTTCTGGCGGATCAGGTGCCGGAACACGTCGAAGTACACCCGCGCCGCGTCCCCTTCGTACCCGCGCACGGAGTCGGTGTCGGCGGCCGCCCCGACGTTCGGCAGCGAGCCGGCCAACCGCGCCGCGGCGGCGTCGAGGGCCTGTTGGTCGGCGGGGTCGTTGCTCTCGCGGGCGGAGCGGAGGAGCAGGTTCCGCGCGTTGTGAATCTTCCCCGCCACGACGGCCTTGGAAATGGCGGCCCGCTTCGCCCCGTCGTCCGCCGCGCGGAACTGCTCGCGGCGGAGCAGCACGTTCCCGGACCCCGGCGCGTCCACGCGGGCGAGCAGCCGGCCGGACTCGGTGAGGAACGACACGGCCACGTTGTTCTCGGCGCACAGGGCCATCGCCGACGGAGTGACGTGGACGCCGCCGAACGCCGCCAGCCCGTCGAGCTGGTGGATCGGCACCGTCAGCTTCGTCCGCTTGTCCACCACCACCTCGAGCGTCAGGTGGTCGCGGCGGACGGTGGCCCCGCGGGTGACGACGAACAGGGTGTTCAGTTGCACGTCCACGGGGCACCTCGGCGGGAAGGTAGTCCGCTCGCTCCGCGAGCGGTCGTCAGGAACTCGCTGCGAAGAGGGATTCGGCCGCCCGGTGGTAGGCGTCCGGGGCGGACAGCAGTTCGGGCAGGCAGACGGCGTGCAGGGAACACTGTCCGCACTTCTTGTGCAGCACCGGCGGCGGGGCGGCGGACTGACGGAGCAGGTCGTGCAGCCGCTCGGCGGCGCGGCGGGTCTCGTCGCGGAGCAGCGGGGTGAACGGCACGTCGCGGCGGCGCTTCGTCTTGACGTGGAAGATGGCCCCGGCTGGAACGCGGACGCCGAGCATCTCCTCCAGGCAGACCGCCTGGGCGCACAGTTGCACGTCGTCGTTGTCCCACTTCCGCCGCTTGCCGCGCTTGTACTCGACCGGGAACGGCACCCCGCCGGGGAACTCGACCAGGTCGGCCACGCCCTGCACCCGGAGCGCGTGCGACACAAGCCGCAGGCCTCGGGCGGCGCGGCCGGCGGCGGTGTCGGAGTCCTTCGTCTCGTGGACCCGCCGGTGGTCGCGGGAGCCGGCGAGGGTGTGGGCGTTCTCCACCCACACCCCCTCGACGCGGTGCAGGAAGCACCGGCGGGCGCAGAAGAGGAGGTCGTTGAGGGCCGACAGCGGCGGGTACTCGTCCCCGCCGTCGGCCGCGAAGGGAAGGGGGATCATCCGACGTACCTGTGCAGGGTGACGCCTTTCGGCGGGTCGCTCACCTTCACCTTGTATTCCTTGAAGCTGCGGGGCGCTTTGTCGGCCCCGAGCGCGGGCACGTCGATCCGGTCGAACAGGTCGTGTGCCGGCGCGCTGCCGAGGGCCGAGTCGTGTTCGAACACGTACAGTCCGCGCGTGGCCATGAGGCCGCGACTGGCCGAGCGGTCGATGTCCCACATGGTGCCCTTGAGCGCCGTCCACAGCAGGTCGAGGTCGGCGTCGGTGAACCCGGTGTCGCGGGCGAGGAACGGGTTGACGAACCCGGAGCAGCGGTACAGGCCGTAGGGGACGGTGTTCTTGCGGCCCATCGTGCCGGTGATGGTTCCGTCCTCCTTCGCTTGCTTCTCGGCGTCCTCGACTCTCGTCACCGACTTCCGCGTGATCGAGTACTCCAGCGGCACGATGGCATCGACGGATCGGGAGAACGTGATCTGCACCGGCCCCCGCACCTGCCCGCAGTTCACGCCGGTGGTCATGACCGCGCCGAACGCGCGGATGTCGTAGAAGGTCTGGCACATCCACTGGCGGGCCTTCGCCGTCGCGTCGGCCTTCTTCTTGGCGTCCTTGTCGTCGCCCTTCGGCCCGGCGGCGTCGTGCGCCCGCTGGTGTTGCAGGTTCAGAATCCGCTTCTCGTAACTGGCGTCCTGCGTCTGGAAGTACAGCTCGTTGCCGGGGGTGTCGCCGGCGAGCACGCTGATGGCGTTGCGGATCTTCCGCTTGATGCACCCGTCGGTGACGATCCCTTGCAGCGACTGCGGGTCGATGCGGGGCAGGTTGCCGGCGTCCGGGTCGCCGTTCGGGTTGCCGTCCTGCACGTCGAACAGGAGTACGAAGTCGTACCGCTTGGACACGACATCGGTCGGGGTGGTCTTGGCCATATCGGGTTCTCCAGAAGGGGGTATGGGTTATTCGGCCTTCGCTTGCTGCTCGCGTTTCGCTTTCGCCTTAGCGATCCGTTCGAGGCGTTTCGCCTTCTCGTGGTAGAAGCCGAGCGCGAAGCGGGCTTGCTCCTGGACGCTGTGCTGGAGTTTCGGCGGCGCGGCGGTGAGGAGCGTTCGCAGTTCGGTGAGGTAGCGGTCCAGCATCACCGCTTGCTTTTTCTTCTTGTCGCGGCCGTCGGTTCGCAGCTTCTTCAAGTGGTTCTGCGCGTTGGCGAAGAGCCGCCCGAAAATCATCCCCGGCGCGGCGCTCATCGTCCCGTAGAACTTGTCCACCACGTTGGAATTCACACTCCCCAGCGCCGCGTATTGGATCTGGTCGAACACCGCGAGCAGTCGCCCGAAGACGTAGGCCGGGTCACGTTCGTCCGGGTCGAGTTGCGCTCGTTCGGTGTCGGGCTGTTCCGCCATGGAACGCTCCTTTCGGGTGAGGATGAGTTTGATCAAGGCCATTCGGTTACTGCGGAATCCCTTCGAGCCTTCGGCCCTCAGCCGCTGAAGGCATGCGATGAGGACCGAATCCGGGATCGATCCGCCGGTTAGCGCGGCCCTGAGCAGCAGTTCCGCGACGTGATCCGGCAACTTGACCCAGTCTGGGCGAGGGGGAGTCCCCGTCCTCGGGATCGTGGCTGCCGCGAGGGTCTTGAGAGAGAACTTGTCGTTCGGCGTGCCGGCGAAGTCCTTGCCGGTGTCGGCGATGCGGAGGTCGGCGAACCACTTCGCCACGTTCGCCTTCGCGTCGTGCAGGGTCGTTTCCAAGTACCCCCGCACGATGGCCCGCGCCGAATTGCCCGACAGCGCGAGCAGGTAGAACGGCGTGGCGTCGATCGTATTGGCGACGTTCCGGCCCATGTGGACGGAATCGACGAGTTGCCGCATCGGGTCGTCGGCCGGGTCATCCAGCAGGCTCATGAAGTCGCTTTCGACGGGTTCCTTCGTCCAGTACAGGAAGGCCGTGCCGCCGACGACAAGCTTCGATTTGCCGCCCTTCGCCCTCACGCTCGGCAGCGCGTTCTTCAGCAGCGCGTCCAGCGCCCGGAGGTAGCCGTCCATCGCCGCGTAGCCAAGTCCGGCGTTCTCCGCCCCGTCCAGCCCGTAGTGGCCGAACGCGGCCTTGTCGAAGCTGATGAGGCTGACCCCGACCGACATGCCGCCGGGCACGCCTTGCAGCTTGGTGGCGTGCGAGGTCGGGATCGGCCCGACGGTGCCCGTCACCTGGCACACGCCGGTCGGCCCGTCGCCCTGCTTGTCCGCGTTCAGCTTCGCGTGCAGCGCCGAGAACCACGCCCGCACCGGGTCCAGTTCCAGCACCGTCGGCCCGGCGGTCTTGCCTCGGTAGGCGAACGTCACCCGATCCGTGAGCGCCGGGTCTTCCTTCGCCACGTCCGCGCGGATGCGGTCGGTGAACTCGGCGAACCGCCGGCCGAACGCCTGAATCGCCCGCAGCGCCGGGTCGTCGGTCGCGTCCGCCGCTTCGTCGATCTGCGTCCAGAACGTGGCGCGGCTGGCGTCCGCTTTCTTCTGGTCTTTCTCTTCGACCACGAGCGGCAGCACCCGCGGCAGCGTGTCCGCGAAGTACCGGGCGAACCCCTGATTGGCGGTGTTCCCGTGCGCGCGGGGTACTTTCCGAACCATGCCTTTGTCCCGCACCATCTTCGGCGGCGCATCCTTCTTCTTCGCGGAGATCGGGATCATCCCGTGGGTTGGTGTGAACCCCAGATATTCGCCGCCATCGCCGACCGTCACCAAGTACGGCACCGGCAGTTCCTCGAACGCCGGTTCATCCAGCAGCTTCTCGCGGAGTGCCAACTCGTACAGCCGTTGCAGGATCATTCGGCACCTCCTTCGGTGTCCCAGCCGTACACGCGGACGCCGTCCTTCCCCTCGGTGTCGCAGTGGAGTACGCCGTTCGTCACCTTCGCGTCGAAGAAGCCGGGGCGGTTGCCCTTGGCGTCGAATCGGATGTCGTACAGCATCAGGCCGAGGCCTTCGGTCCAGCCGCTCAGCGCCTCGTCCTTCTCGCTCGGCTCGGCGAACATCGCGGCGAACTCGCGGCAGCCGAGGTACGGACGGTGGAAGCACTGTCCCTTCCGCACTCGCCGCTTGAACATCTCGGCGTACTTCGTCGCGCTGTCCGGCCCGCGATCCTCGTCGTCCTCGGCCTTCTCGCGCGGCTGGTTCGCCTTCGCCGTCAGCACCGGGCTGGCGTCGATGCGGTACGCGACGTGGTGCAGCATGAGCGTGTTCCGCTGGGTGCGGTTCTGCCCCTGAGCACCCTCCCGCCCGGCCGAGTCCACCAGATACGGCTCGAACGACTCCGGGTCGGCCATCCACCCGACGACGGTGCGCGGCGCGATGGTTCCCTGGATCTCGTTCCGCCGCACGCCGATGAGCCGGTACGGTTGGCTCGCCGACGCCGGCGGGAAGTCGGGCGGGAAAGTACGCGGGCGGAGTGCCGCGATGCGGCGGACGTGCCACCGCATCTGCGGCCTGAACAGGATGGCGTCCAGCACGCCCCGCGCGGCGGACGGCGTCATGAACGGGTAGCTCAACCGCTCCACGGACAGTTCGGGGCGGGTGAACAGGGCGTACTCGCCCCAGACGGTGACGGAAACAGTGGGGGACATCAGCGGGCACCTCGATGGAAGGAGGGAAGTTTTTTGGCCTTCCGGAGTTGCAGTAAGCGGGTCATAAGCGCATCATCACTCAAAGACTGGCGCGTCTGGCTGCTGAGCGATCCGAGGAACCGTTCTCGGAGGCTCAGGGTGCAGGCGATGCGGTCGGCCGGCTGTCGCAGCACGGTGAACACGCGAACGAGATCTTGGTCGAGATCGGTCATCGTTTTCGATCCTCGTGAGTTAACACCTCATGGGCGATTATATTAGCTCGGTTGGGTCAGACAAGACCCCGCAGGCTCATTCCTGCGCGGATTGAAATCATGACGTGTTAACTCCTGTCAAATCCACAACTTGCGTCGTTCGCCAAGTTGTGGATTTTTCACACTATTAATTCGTCCGGTCCTTCGGCGATCAGTCCGATATCCGGTTCGTACTTCCCTCTCCAGATTCGCAATTCGGGTTCATCCCATTGCTCGATGTGCCTGTGAAGTGATTCCCACTGGTGGCGGAAGACGTTCACCTGGAACGGCGCGAGGGCGCGGAAGTTCGCCCGCACCGGCCTGATTTTCAGTTCGTCCAACAGCCGCGCGATTTCGGTTGCGTGTTCGGCCCATGTCGCCACCACGACGGGCACGGTGTCGTCGTCGATGAGCCGGTAAGCCTTCGCCACACTGTCGAACTTCAGCCCGGCCCGCATCTCGACGACGTTCTGCGGATCGAGGTCGCCCTTCCAGTAGAGCCGGTCGAAGTATTCCAGAATGTCCTTCGGTTCGTCGATGCGCGGGTGAATGCCCGCCGCGAGAAACTCCAATTCCAACACGTCGCGGCCTTTGCGGTACCAGCCGCTCGGGATCTTCGTCTCGCCCTCCTCGCTGCGGAACACGACCACCCGCCCGCCGGCGTCCGGGATCAGCCCCTCGCGGTTGCACCGGCCGGCCGCCTGGATGATCGACTCCAGCGGGGCCATCTCGCGGAACACGCAGGGGAAGTCGATGTCTACGCCCGCCTCGATCAGTTGCGTGCTGACGACGAACACCGGCAACCTCGCGTCCAACCGCTGCTTCACCGTCTCAAGCACCGCGAGCCGGTGTGCCGGGCACATGCTTGTTGACAGGTGGAACACGTTCCGTGACAACTTTTTCAGATCCGCGAACAGGTCGAGCGCCGCCTTCTTCGTGTTCACGATGCACAGGGCCGACGCGGTCTCCTTCATCCGATTGGCCACTTCGCCCCACGGCAATCGCTCGTCGCGATGATCCGGCCACTTCACTTCCACCCGCTTGAGGTCCGCGAACAGGTCGAGTTCCTTCGGGATGATCTCCCTCGCGTCGAGTCGGTGTTCCTTGAGCGTCTCGTGATCGAACGCCGGTTGCGTGGCGGTGCACAGCACGACCGAGCAGCCGAGGGCCGTCGTCAGTTGCTTCAGCATCTGGCAGGTCGGCTTCACGAGGTTCGGTGGCAGCGTCTGGCACTCGTCCAGCACGATCACGCTGCGGGCGATGTTGTGCAGCTTGCGGCAGCGGCCCGGTTTGTTGGAGAACAGACTCTCGAAGAACTGCACGTTGGTGGTGACGACGACGGGCGAGTCCCAGTTCTCGGCGCGGCGGGCGGCTTGCGCCTTCCGCTTCACCTCTTCGGGCTTGAGCGCCCGGCCTTCCAGTTCCGGGCCGAACGGGTCGGGTTCGGCGAGACTCTGGTGTTCGAACACCATGAGGTCGCCGGCCGCCGCGCCGAGCGCCTGGCGGATCACGTCCGCGTTCTGTTCCAAGATGGAGATGTACGGAGCGACGTAGATGACCCGCCGGAGGCCGTGCGCCGCCGCGTGCTTGAGTGCGAACGCGAGGCCGGACAGCGTCTTCCCGCCGCCCGTCGGCACCGTCAGCGAGAACAGGCCCGGTGGCTTCTCCGCGACTGTCAGGCAGGCACCCAGAATCCGTTGCCGGATGTCGGCGAGGTGCGGGTTCTTCTGGCGAGCGACGGCGGCCCGGTTCGCGACGAACGCCAAGAGTTGTTTCAACCGCTCGTCCGGATTCAACTCCGGCGGGGTGGGGAACTCCGGCCACCTCCTCACCTGCCGCTCGTGTTCGCCGGTGTCGGTCCAGTCGGCATCGACGAGGCAACCCAGCAACAGACGGGTGAAGAGTTCGGGCTCCTTCGTGCCGCTCCCAACTTTGGACAACTCCAATCCGGCGAGTTCCGGGCATTCGGCTACGGCGGGATCGCGGATGACTTTCCACACGTCACTGCCGTCCGGCCCTTTCACGGCGATCCGCGCCTCATCCGGATCGGGCATACCGACGTGGTGCCCCAGAATGGCGAATGCAAGCAGAGCGTTCTTCTTCTCCACCGCGAATGCCGCACCCGCTTCCTTGTGCTGCTTCGACTCGAAATTCTTGACGGCCTCCCGCCTAATGCCGCAACCGCGAATGCCGCACCCGCTTCCTTGTGCTGCTTCGACCCCATCGGAGACCGACCGCGGATGAACTCCTGGAAGGAATCGCGGTACTTCCCCAAGTCGTGCAGCCAACCGGCGGCCTCGGCGGCGGCGGGCAGGTCCGTGACACCGGTCGCCTCGGCGAGCTGCTTCGCCAACCGGGCGACTTGGCGGAGGTGGTCGCGGAGGAACTGCCAGCCGTCCGGCGGTCCTTGACCTTGGATCGGCGACGAGTGTGCGTAGTACCGTGTCGGGTTGTCGGCCATGTTCAGCTCGCGATACGACGAATGGAGCTGAAGAGTTTCCTATGGACTGACTGGCATGTCGATGTGCATGGTCGGATTTTCAACTGGTTTTTGTCGGCCGTGGCTCCCTGCCGTGTCTCGCGTTCCCGGCAGCGGAAAGTGGCCAACACGACGCCACCGTTCGTCAGCCTCGCTGCGATGAGGTGGCAATGGTTCTGTTCCAACCAAACGGACACGTCGGCCGGAGATACGCAACCGGGAAGCTTGATGGTGACTGTGTCACTCGACAACGGCCACCAGCGGTGAACGGCAGGAACACGAGGGGAGAAAAACAGGTCGATCCGTCAACTCCCTCAAGCTGCCTCATTCAATTCGCGCGCGCTGTTACCGCGAAGGAGTTGGGCAGACATGAGGCCCGCCAAGAACCCGTCCACGTCGCCCTCATCCAAGTTTCGCGTGAGGCGGTGTAGTCCCAGAAGTTTGACGATGCCTGAGGCCGCGGCAAGCCTGTCCTTCGTGGGTAGAGTGGCGTCGGCCATGACCGACTCGAAGAACAGGTAGACGGCGGTGAGCGGGTCCGCGCCTCTGCCGCCGAGCGAGTCCACAACATCGGCCCTCGCTTGGTCCAGCAACTGGTAACACTTGTCCCGGCCGAGCTTCAGCGCTCGTTTCAACTCGTCGGCGGCGTGGCACGGATAGATGTGCCGTCCGAGCGCACGCTTCGCCTCGTCGATCATCTCTCGGGTGAACTCGATCCGGGGTCGCCCCGTGGCGGCTGTCGCGCGCGTCGCAGTTTCTCCTGAAAAGGGTTAGGGGGACGGAGGCGAACCGCCCAACATGGCGAGGAACGCGGCCCGCTGCTCGGCGGTCAGGGACGCCACGAACGCGGCCAGCGGGTCGCCGGAAGGCACTGCACCGGAATTTGCAGCGCGGGTAGCGGGAAGTGCGGTATTCGCCGGGGAATGTGCAGAGGTATCGAATCCCCGCAGGGTCATTTGGTCGCCCGTGCCAGAACTGGCACGGGCGGACGCGAGCCGACGGAACCCTTCGCCGACAAGGGGTTCCGTCGGCCCGGTCGTTTCTCGCCCGAACGTGCTCGCACCCGAATCCGCGCCGCCAGCTCGGTGACGGGATCGGGCGGGCGCAATGTCTGATGGCGGGCGAGCGCCACTCGCGGGGATCATCGATCATGTCACGATCTCCCCATGACTCGGCGCAATGTCTGATGGCGGGCGAGCGCCACTCGCGGAACCCCTCGAACTGTCGTCCGTCCGGGACTCGTCGCCAATTCGCGCGGGGTCCGGGGGTTCCGCTCACTCCGTTCGCCCGTCACCACCGGCGTCGCGCCACCGCACCTCCGGCCGGCGGTCGGCCGACGCGGAGGGGAAATAAATACTGGACAATTTTCCCGAACACCCCTTGATTTCGTCCGCGACCGTGCATATATACATGTATCTACTTCCGCGAGGCGACCCATGTCCGCCACCGTTCCCGACGCCCCGACCGCCCTCGACCGCCTGTTCGCCGATGTCCTCGCCGAGGGCGTGGTCGTGGCCCGCCGGCTGCTGGCCAACAGGCCGAAGTCGGCCAAGGTGAAGCGGCTGCTGCGCGACGCCGAGGAGACGTTCGCGCAGTACCGCCACCTGCGACCCGGTGCGGACGAGGTGGTCGCGGTGGTCGAGGTCGGGGCCGAGTTGCCGACCCCACTGCCCGACTCTTGCGCTGTTCCGCCCGGCGACGCGGCCGGCGAGCGAGTGGCGGCGGACGTGCGTGGCGGTGTTCGACCGCACGGTTGCCGGCGGCGGGAAGTCGAAGACGCCGAAGTGACGCCGCCGGATGCGCACGTCCGCGCCGTCGCCCCAGGTCGTAACATGAAACGATCCTCTGGGGAGAGCCGTCTTGCACGTCGTCGCCGTGGTCGAAGCCGAGGGTCACGTCTGCTGCCGGTATCGGATCGCGGCGTTCCGCCCGCACCTGGAGGCGGCCGGCCACCGGCTGAGCGTCCGCGCGCTGGCCGGCGGGCTGTGGCACCGCCTGCGGGTGCTCCGCTCCGTCCGCGACGCGGACGCGGTCGTCCTCCAGCGGAAGCTGCTGTCGCGGGTCGAGTTCGCCCTGCTCCGCCGCTCCGCCCGCCGCCTCATCTTCGACTTCGACGACGCCCTCTGGCTCCGCGACTCGTACTCGGACAAGGGGTTCGACAGCCCGAAGCGGCGGCGGCGGTTCCTCCGCACGGTGGCCGGGTGCGACACCGTCGTCGCCGGCAACCGCTACCTGGCGCGGGCGGTCGGCACCGGGCCGGGGTCGGCGCAACCGGCCGCGCGCGAGATCGGGTCGCCGGTCGCCCTGCCGCCGCACCTGGCGGGGGGTCGGGGCATCGCGGTCATCCCCACCTGCGTCGATCCGACCGGCTATCCGCTCGCCGACCACACCCGCACCGGCGCGGCCGTCCGCCTCGTCTGGCTCGGCTCGTCCAGCACGCTGCAAGCCCTGGAGCGGAACCGCGAACTGCTGGACGCCCTCGGCGCGGCGGTCCCCGGCGTCCGGCTGAAGGTGATCTGCGACCGCTTCCCGACGTTCGACGCGCTGCCGGTGGACGCGGTGCCGTGGCGGGCGGACACCGAGGCGGCGGAGCTGGCGGACGCCGACATCGGCATCGGCTGGGTGCCGGACGACCCGTGGAGCCGGGGCAAGTGCGGGCTGAAACTGCTGCAATACCACGCCGCCGGCCTGGCGGTGGTGGCCAACCCCGTCGGCGTCCAGGGGGAGATGGTGCGGTCGCACCGGACGGGGTTCGCGGCGCGGACGGTGGCCGAGTGGGTGGCCGCCGTCCGCGCGCTGGCCGCCGACCCGGTCCTCCGCCTGCACTTCGGTCGGGCCGGACGCCATCAGGTCGAGACGACGTACGGCGTGGCCGCCGGCGGCGCGGCGTGGGTGCGACTGCTGGAGGCCGGCCGCTGACCGGCGTGCGACCGAGTCGAACCCGACGTGCGGCCGCGGGTTCACGAGCGGACGCGAAAATCTCTCGGAACGGCTTCTCGGCGGGGTTACGATACGCCGGTAACTTCCCCCATCTGGAGTTAACCCCATGCGCTCGCTTCTGGCCCTCGTTGTCGTGGTGGCCGTCGCCTGTGTCTCATGCGCCGAGGACGCGAAGCCGTTCCCCAAGCCCCTTAAGGACGGCGAGAAGGTGGACACCGGCGGCTGGTTCGGCAAGACGGTGCTGCCGAAACGCCATTCCGATAGTGTCCGCATCGGCAACTGGGAAGACGGCAAACAGGTGACGTGGAAGCCGAAGAACCTGATGAACTGCACCGTGCGGGAAGACCGCGACGGCTTCCTGCGAGTGCACGACGGCCGCTGGGAGGGCTGGGTGAGCAAGGACGACATGCTGACGGCCGAGGACGCTCCCATCTTCTTCGATAAGGCCGTGAAGGCCAATCTCAAGGATGCGAACGCCTGGTACATGCGAGGCAGCGCCTGGGACAGCAAAGGCGAGTACGACAGCGCTATCGAGGATTTCACGGAGGCGATCCGCCTCAAGCCCGACGCTTCGTGGAACTACACCGCTCGCGGCATTGCGTGGGACAACAAGAAGGAGTATCGAAAGGCCATCGCCGACTACACCGAAGCGATCCGCCTCAATCCCGACGACGTAGCCGCCTACAACGGCCGCGGCACTGCGTGGGCTGTGAAGCAGGACTATGACAAGGCCATTGCCGATTTAACTCAGGTCGTCAAACTCGACCCGAAGTGTGTAGACGCCGTATTCAACCGTGGCAATGTGTGGTACTGCAAGAAGGAGTATGACAAGGCTATCGCCGATTACACCGAGGCCCTCAAGCTCGACCCGAAGTACGGAAGGGGCTACAATGGCCGCGGCTCCGTGCGGTACTGCAGGAAGGAGTTCGACAAGGCCGTCGCCGACTACACCGAGGCCCTCAAGCTCGACCCGAAGGATGTATACGCGATTGCGAGCATGGCCGAAGCGCTTGGCAAACTCAAGAAACCCTCGGAAGCAGTCAAGCACTTCCGGAAGGCGCTGAACCTGGAACCGATGGACTGGATTCACCGCGACTTCGCATTCTTCCTCTCCACCTGCCCAGATGCGGAGTACCGGGACGGCAAGAAGGCGGTGGAACTGGCGAAGAAGGCGGTCGAGAAGGTCGGCAAGGATGCGGACTGGAAGTTCTTCGCTACCCTTGCCGCCGCACACGCGGAGGCCGGCGACTTCGAGTTGGCCGTCGTTGAGCAGCGGAAGGCACTCGACGACAAGTCCCTCGACAAAGACGACCGCGCCAAGATGGAGAAGCGGTTGGAACTCTACCGCGCCAAGAAGCCGTACCGCGACGAGGAGTGAGCGGGCACCATCGGGAAGGCCGTCTGGTTAGCCCGCCGCGCGAGCAAGGGCCGAACCCCTCAAGCGGTCTGGCCCTTGCTCGCG
>JAYTTN010000725.1:0-13810 GCA_043745295.1 Fimbriiglobus sp.
ACCGGCGTCTTCCCGCGTGGGGCCCGCGTCCGCCGCACCGTCGGCGCGGGGACGAACCCGGACTCGTCGGGGAACACCGGGTGCGCCCGGCGGGCGAACACCTCCCGGACGATCCGCGGGAACTCGTCCCCCGCCCACCTCGCCACCCCCTTGTCCTAGCGCTCGCGGGCCTGCCGCCGCGTCCTCCGGGTGTCGGCGGCCGGGTACTACGACTGGCTCCACCGACAGCCCAGTGTCACCGAGAAGCGACGCGAGGAGTTGGCCGTGGCGATTCGGGCGATCCACGCCGACGTGAAGGGCCGCTACGGGTCGCCGCGGATGCACGCGGAATTGGTCGTCCGCCAGTTCCCGTGCTCGGTGAACACGGCGGCGAGAATCGCGAAGTCGCTCGGCCTTCGAGCGATTTCGCACCGCAAGTTCCGGGTGCGAACGACCGACTCGAGCCGCGAGTTCCCGGTCGCCGGCAACGAACTGGACCGGGACTTCACGGCCGCCAAGCCGGACGAAATCTGGCCGAGCGACATCACCGTCATCCCGACGCGGGAGGGGTGGTTGTACCTGGCGGCGGTGGAGGATTTGTACTCGCGCCGGGTGGTCGGCTGGTCGATGGGGACGACGCTGGAGAGCCGGCTGGTGGTGGACGCACTGCACTTGGCCGTGGCTCAGCGGTTCCCCGACGCGGGGCTGCTGGCACACTCGGATCGAGGCCGCCAGTACGCCAGCGAGCACGACCAACGGGTTGCTGTCCGACCACGGCATCACGTGCAGCATGAGCCGGGCCGGGAACTGCTACGACAACGCGCCGATGGAGTCCTCCTTCGCGAGTTTGAAAAAGGAACTGGTTCATCACGAGGACGACCCGACGATCGAGGCGGCGAAGGCGAGCCTATTCGAGTACATCGAAGTGTTCTACAACCGCATCCGTCGGCACTCTTCCCTGGGATACGTTGCCCCAGAGGAGTTCGAGTCTGCCGATTCTCCTCAACTGCGCGCCCGCTTTTCGTGGGGAACTCCAATCACTTCAGTCCTCCGAGTGTGAACAGCGAGAGGTGGGGCGCGGTTGCGCGACAGTACCGCCATCAAAAATCCGGCATATCCGCCTCGCCCCGATCCGGCGTTACGGCACCCCAAAAGACGTAGGGCGTCACACCGCCACCGATGGTTCGGACCGACCCATCACCCATGCCGACTTGAAGCCCGCGAAAACTGGCGGCGTTCAGCGTCCGGCGGTTGCAGGCCCCGACGGCCGGCTTGAGTTGGAACGTCACGTTCGCGGACGCGGCACTGTGCGGAGGGACGCCGGTTGTGATCGGGTAATAGTCGCTGGAGCGCGGCTTGCCGAGGTGCCGGTTGGAGTAGCCGAAGTCCGCGAACGTCGGGACCGTGGTACTGCCTTTGTCGAATCGACTGGAGTTGGTGATGGTGAATATCTCGAATTCCGTCCCGCGGCAGTACCGATACCTCTCGCCGAAAAAGATCGTGTTCGAGAGGCCGTCGGCGACGCCTCCTCCGAGCTTTCGAGGCATGGAAAGGACTTGGGCGTTCGACACATAACTACAGGAGTAGTCGGGATCGTCGGCCGTCGATACCGCGTTGCTGCGGGTGGGGTCGAGGGGGTTCTGATACACGCGGAACGACTTTCCGCCCCCGATGACGTACGGCCTCAGGCCCTGCACGAATACGCGACCGTAAAAGGCGTCCTCCTCGATGTGCGGCAGGAGTTCCGCGTGAACGGTTCGCCAGCCGTCCGTGAGCCACTTGAGTTGCACACTCGGAGGGTCCGCCGAACTGCTCGGCACACCTCGATCCCACGAGGTCATGTTTCTCGGCAACTGGCCGTCGTGTGTCTGTGCGTAGTCGTGTGTCGCCAGGCCGATCTGGCGCAAGCAGTTCTGTCCGCGCAGGAAGCCCGCCGACTCGCGGACTTTCCGGACGGCCGGGAGAAGCAACCCGATCAAAATGGCGAGCAGCGCGACCACGACTAGCAACTCGACGAGCGAGAGGCCCTGCCGGGCGTCGGTCGTCGCCGGAGCAGTCGGGGCAGAACGCATCTTGCGTCGGAACCTCATGAACCCGTGCCCTGCGAGTCGTTCCCCACGGGTGCGGGAACGACTCGCAGCCAAGAACTCTGTCGGCGAGATGGATCGAATCGTTTGCGGTGTCAACATGGCGACAGATCATCGACGCTGCCGGTGTTGGTGACCGTTCCGGTCGGCGGCATATTTTGCGGAGACTCGGCGATCTTGTGGTCTTTCGAGTCGCTCGCGAGTGGATTCGCGACGGCCGGGTTGTCGTTCAGTTTGAACAGTTTGATCGTGAACTTGTACGTCTTCCCCGGCGTCAGGCCGGTTGCGGTATTCGTGAACGGGGGAGACACTTTGCCGTTGGCGTCCGTCGTGATCGTCTCGCCAGCTTGGATAGATCTGGCGAGGTTGCCATCATCGGCGACGATGACCCAGGTGTACTTCGTGTTCGGCCCCGCGACCACATCCCCCTTCACCACCACCGTGACCGTGTTGCCGTCTTTGCTCGAGACGAGCGTGTTGAATTTGATCGTCGGATCGGCCGCGTGGGCGCTATTCGCTATCGAGCCCACGAGGAGCGTCGTGCAGAGGAGGACAAGGTGCTTCAACATGAGGTGTGCCCTGGGACGGTGCCCCAGGATACGTTTGAAGTGCACACGGCCTCGCGCGGCAAATCAAGGGTGCGTGCGAAAAAAGCACTTGGTCCGTGCTGGCTGGAGTGGAAATCCCCCGTCCGTCGCTTGGCTGATTCGCACCGCCTTGCTACAATCCTCTCTTCCCACCCCAGAAACCGTGTCGGGGTGTTCCGTGGCGTTTCGTGGGTACGGCCTCCGGGCGAATCCCACAAGAAGGAGGCATCGTGTGGCCCTCGTCGATGTGAAAGACCTGCTGGACGCCGGCGTCCACTACGGCCACCGGGCGAGCCGGTGGAACCCGAAGATGCGGCCGTACATCTACGGCAAGCGGAACATGATCCACATCATCGACCTCCGGGAAACCGTGCGCGGACTGCTCCGCAGCTACCGGTTCCTGTCGCAGCTCGTGAGCCGCGGCCAACTCATCCTGTTCGTCGGCACCAAGCGGCAGGGCAAGGACATCCTCGCCGCGCAGGCCGCCCGCTGCGGCATGCCGTACGTCAACGAGCGGTGGCTGGGGGGCACCCTGACCAACTTCCGCACCATCCGCAACCGGCTGAACCGGTTGAAGGAGCTGGAAGGCATGTGGCTGCCGGCCGGCGAGACCCCGGCCAAGTACGACATGACGGCGTACATGACGACCATGCTGAACGACGCCGGCAAACTGGACTTCGGCAAGGCCCCGGAGACGGCCACCATCCGCAACTACAGCAAGAAGATGGTCAGCCAGCTCAGCCGCGAACTGCTGAAGATTCGCCGCAACTTGTCCGGCATCCGCGACATGAACCGCCCGCCGGACGCGCTGGTGATCGTGGACCCGAAGCGGGAACACATCGCCATCAAGGAAGCCCAGCGGATGGGCGTGACGACCATCGCGCTGATCGACACCGACAGTGACCCGGACCCGGTGGACCTGCCCATCCCCGGCAACGACGACAGCATCCGGTCGATCGAAGTGATCGTGGCGAAGCTGGCCGACGCGGTGCTGGAAGGCAAGGCCGCCCTGCCGCCGGACCAGCAGGCCCGTAGCCAGGGGCCGCAGACGCGCGGGCCGCAACCGGCCGCCATTCCGCGGCCGCCGATGGCCCAGCCGCCGGCCCCGGCTCCCGTCGCCGCCCCGGCCTCCATGCCGGTGCCGAACCCGCCGGCCGCGTGAGTTGTCCGTCACGAGCCGCGACCGCGAGGGAGCGGCATTCTCCTTCAAGACTGTGCCGCTCCCTCGCGGTCGCGGCGCGCAAGTTTTTTATCTGAGGACGCCATGAGCATTTCCGCCGCCGCCGTGAACGAGCTGCGCAAGAAGACCGACCTGCCGCTGATGGAGTGCAAGAAGGCGCTGACCGAGACGAACGGCGACATGGACAAGGCCGTCGAGTGGCTCCGGTCCCAGTTCGCCAAGGCCATGACGAAGCGGGAGGCGAACGAGGCCGCCGAGGGCCGCGTGGCCGTGCGGATCGCCGGCGACACCGCCGCCATCGTCGAGATGCGGTGCGAATCGGCCCCGTCCGCCAAGAACGAGTTGTTCGGCAAACTGGCCGACGATGTCGTGACCGCCGTCCTCGACCAGAAGCCGGCGGACGTGGCGGCACTGATCGCCCTGCCCGCCGTGAAGAACCGGATCGAGGAGACGGTCGGTCTGATCCGCGAGAAGATGATCGTCCACCGGTTCGCCCGGCTGACCGGCGGCGTGTTCGGCTTCTACGTCCACCACGACCTGATGGGCGGCGCGCTCGTCCAGTGCGCCGGCAGCGGCAGCCACGACGAGGTGCTCCGCGACATCGGCGCGCACATCGTCGCCATGAACCCGCCCTACGCCCTGCCCGCCGGCATCCCCGCCGACGTGATGGCCAAGGAGGCGGACTTCATCGCCCAGCAGATCGCCGCCGACCCGAAGAACGCCACCAAGCCGGCCAACATCATCGAGAAGATGAAGGACGGCAAGATCAAGGCGTGGATGGGCGAAACGGTGCTGACCGAGCAGGCGATGGTGAACGCCGTGAAGTACCCCGGCCAGACCGTCGGCCAAGCCCTGGCGAAGGCCGGCCTCACCCTGACCACGTTCGTCCGCTACCGCGTCGGTAGCGCCTGACCTACTCCCGACCGGCGGTGAAACATCCGCCGGCCGGGCTTTATTCCTCTCGTGGCACCGGCTTCCAAGCCGGTGTTCCGAATTCCCACCGGACCCCGACATGCCGCACACGAAGAGCGCGATCAAGCGACTGAAGCAGACCGAGAAGCGGACCAAGCTGAACCGCCGCAACATCAAGCTGCTGAAACAGCAGATCCGCACCTTCCTGGAGGCCGTCAAGGTGTCCGACTGGGCGAAGGCGGACGAGGAACTGAAGACGACGTTCAAGAAGCTGGACCAGGCCGGCGCGAAGCGGACCATTCACCCGAACAAGGCGTCGCGGCTGAAATCGCGGCTGTCCAAGCGACTGTCGGCCGCCAAGGCCGCCCCGCCGAAAGCCGAGACCGCGAAGAAGGGCGGTTGAGCAGCGGCGAACCCGGCCCGCAAGGGCCGTGGGTGCCTTTGACCGTTCCCAGCACCCACGGCCCTTGCGGGCCGGGTTCGCCAGGAACCATTCGCCATGTCCCTTCCGGCCATCTTCTTCGACCGCGACGGCGTGCTGATCGAGGATTCGCACTACGTCGGGTCGGTCGCGGAGGTGCGAATCATCCCCGGTGTCGCAGACGCCGTTCGGCTGGTGCAGGCCGCCGGCTACGCCACTGTCGTCGTGACCAACCAGTCCGGCGTCGCGCGCGGGATGTTCGCGGAAGACGCGGTCCACCAAGTCCACAGGCACATCGAAGCCGAGACCGGCCTCACGTTCGACCGCTGGGAACACTGCCCGCACCACACCGACGGGACCGTGCCGGAGTTCGCCCGCGACTGCGACTGCCGCAAGCCGAAGCCGGGGATGCTGCTCCGCGCCGCCGCCGCGCTCGACCTCGATCTGTCACGGTCGTGGATCATCGGCGACCGCGCGAGCGACCTGGACGCCGGGTTTGCCGCCGGCTGTCGGTCGATCCTCGTCCGCACCGGTTACGGCGCGAAAGTGGCCACCCACGAGCCGGACCCGACGCGGCTCCTCGTCGCCGTGGTGCCGAGCGTGGTGGAGGCGGTGGCGGTGATCCTTGCCGAGCCGGAAGCGTGAGCGACGGTCGGTATCCCCGTCGCTCACGCTTCCGGCTCCGGGTCGGTCGGTCAGTCGATGATTTTGTTCAGCGGGAACTCGACGATGCTGGTGGCCCCGGCCCGCTTCAGCTTCGGGATCAGCCCGCGGACTTCCTCTTCGGTGAGGATGACCACTACGTCGATCCAGTTCGGGTCGGACAGGCCGCTGATTGTCGGCTTGTGACCGGGCATGAGTGCCAGCACCGCGTCGAGACCCGCCTTCGGCACATTCATCATCAGCCCCGCCCGCCCCTCCGCCGCCATCGCCCCCTTCAACATCAGGATGAGGTCGTCCATCTTCTGCCGCTTCCACGGGTCGAGCGCGGCTGCCTCGTTGGCGATGAACCGCGTGGTGCTTTGCAGCAGATCGCACACGATCCGCAGGTTGTTGGCCTTCAGGCTACTGCCCGTTTCCGTCACTTCCACGATGGCGTCGGCCAGCTTCGGCGGCTTCACCTCCGTCGCCCCCCAACTGAACTCCACCTGGGCGGTGACGCCGTGGCTCGCCAGCCAGCGCTTGGTGATGTTCACCACTTCGGTGGCGATCCGCTTGCCTTCCAGGTCTTTCGGCTCGCGGATGAGGCTGTCATTCGGCACCGCCAGCACCCACCGCACCGGCTTGCGGCTGACCTTGCTGAACACCAACTCGGCCAACTCCGTGACGACCGCGTCGTTCTCGACGACCCAGTCGTGCCCGGTGAGGCCGCAGTCGAGCGAGCCGTTCTGGACGTACCGGGCCATCTCCTGCGCGCGGATGAGCGTGCAGTGGATCTCCGGGTCGTCGATGGTCGGGTAGTAGCTGCGGCTGGCAAAGGTGAGCTTGTACCCGGCGCGGCGGAACAGTTCGGCCGTCGCCTCTTGCAGCGACCCGGCGGGGATGCCCAGCTTCAACACGTTCTCGGTCATGGACTCTTTCTCGGTGAGGAAGAGCTGTATTCTAGGCGTTCGATTCGGTCTCGGCCGGTGATGTGCTCGCCCGTCGCTTCTGGTTCCGCAAGAACTCGTACGCGCCGTAGCCGCCGCCGGCGACCCCGCCCAGGATCCAGCCGCCCAGGATGAATGGCCCGAGCAGGTACAGCGCCCGGCTGTTGCCGCGCGGCACATGCGCGACCCCGTCGGGGCCGATGGCGGCGAGGTACGTCTGCTGCCCGATCACGCCGGCGAAGGTGCCGAAGCAGGCGAACCCGAACACGCACGCGGCTATGCGGATGCCGTCGGCGAAGCGGAATGGCGGTTTCACGGTTTCCTCTTGGTCACTTCGGTCCGTACACGGTGGCCGGGTCGAACACGCGGTCGCCGACGACCGTCAGTTCCTCGGCGGCCGTGAGTTCGCGGAAGAAGCACGACTTGTACCCCTCGTGGCAGGCCGCGCCGCCGCGTTGCGTCACCTTCAACAGCACCGCGTCGGCGTCGCAGTCGATGAAGATGCCCGTCACCTCCTGCACGTTCCCGGATTCCTCGCCCTTCCGCCACAGCCTGTTGCGGCTGCGGCTGAAGTAGACCGCCCGCCGCGTGCGGACGGTCTCGGCGAACGCCTCGGCGTTCATCCACGCGATCATCAGCACCTCGCCGGTACTCGCGTCCTGGGCGATGGCGGACACCAGCCCACCGGCCTTGTCGAAGTTCAGCATGGGGAATTCTCGAATCGCTCAGGGGGAATTCAGTCTGCGTCGCCACGGGCGTGAGCGGCTCCGAGCGTGGATCACGGACAGGACGACCACCTCCGTCGCCGCGACTTCGTAATGCACGAGGACCGAGAATCGCCGGACCGACCCGACTCGAACTTCGCGCCCTCGCGGCGGCCGGCCGACACGACCGCACAGGCGCGGGGAGTTCAGCCTCGCCTGAACGAACTCCTCGACTCGATCCGTCAGCCGGTCGCCGAGACCGAGTTGCAGCCGTTCGTACCACTCGGCAAGAACGCGGAGGTCGTCGAGGGCTTCGAGCAGGAAGCGGTCCCTCATCCCACGGCCTCCCCGCGACGCTCGGCGAGGTGTCGGCGGATTCGGCGAAAAGCCTCGGTCCCGTCGATCAACCGTTCGGGGTACGCTTCGACTGCTGCCAGGCGCTCGTCCAGGTGGGATTGAAACTCCGGGTCGTTGTCCAATTCGGCGACCGCCTCGTCCTCGTTGACCAGCGGTTCCGTTCCGAGTTCGACGGCGAGGGATCGCTGGTCGTCGTCCGGCAGTGCGCGAATCTGCTCGAGTAGGTTGAGTGCCGCTTCGCTCATCGGTAGTCCTCCAGTGGCGACATTCATTTTATCACGCCGGATCACCGAATCGAAATCACGTCTTCCTCTTCCGCCGCTCGAAGGCCTCGATGACTCCCGGCCGGTTCAGCACCACCAGCGCCCAGAGGCCGAAGCCGGCGGCCGGCAAGGCGAGCAGCAAGCCGACCGGAATCAGCATCAGCGCCCCCGGCCCGGTGCCGACCGCCGCGACCGGAAACGGCACGGTGCAGGTCAGGAGCGTCAGCAGGCCGAAGACGGCGGTGGTGATCGCCTGACCCCGGTTCCGCACCCGCTTCATCTGCCCGGCCCCGCTGGCGATCACGACGAAGAACATCGACCCCAGCGTGGCGGCGACGGCCCCGAGGGCGAGGAAGAAGATCGGCCGGACGCCGTTGGAGTACGGGCCGTGCATGTCGAAGTAGCCGTTGATCGCGAACAGGAACCCGCCGACGATGAGCAGCAGGAACCCGACCCACCCCGTCCAGATGAGACCGTTCGCCGGCCCCGCCAGTTCGCGGCGGACGATGCGGAGCGGGTCGGGGCCGTGGTCGTCCTCGCGGTCCAGCCAGTGGCGGGGGGGAATGGCGGTGTCGTTCACATAGTCCGAATCGTCGTTCCGGCGACGGGACGCGGAGACACGTTTGGCCGCGACCACGGTTTTCGTCGGCGGCGGCAGGGGCGGCGGTTCGGCCGGGAAGCGGCCGGCGCACTCCGGGCACGACACGCGGTGTCCCCGGTCGGCGTCGTCCACGTCGAGTTCGGCGGCGCACTTCGGGCAGCGGGCGACGAACATGGGCGCGGCTCCGGCCGGTTCACAGGAACATCTGGAATTTGCCGGTGGCTTCGAAGGCGTTCGGAAGGTGGAGGATCGTCGGCTCGCGGCGGTCGGGCGGCCACGCGATGGCGATCACGTCGAACCGCAGGTCGGTGCCGAGGAGCCGGCGGCGCGACAGGAACCGCCGGGTGGCGTCGGTCAGACGCTTCTGCTTGGCCCGGTCCACCGAGGCGGCGGCGCGGTACGGGTCGTCGGTCGAGGTGCTGCGAACTTCGACGACGATGAGGGTTCGTTTGTCGAGGACGAGCAGGTCGAGTTCGCCCCGGCGGTCGGACACGTTGGCGGCGAGGATGCGGTAGCCGAGTTTGCGGAGGAACTGCGCCGCCGCCCGCTCCGACCGCTGACCGAACCACCGTTTCCAGAACGGCCGGCGGCGGAAGTCGGCAGGTGGAAGGGTGGTGGGCATGGGGGAAGGATACCAGGGGCTTCCGCCCCTGGCTACGTTCGACGGCCGCTCCGCGGCGAAGATTCAGACAAGATCGTTGCCGGGTTTCTTGCGTCCCGGAGGGACCGCCGGCCGTAGCCAGGGGCGGAAGCCCCTGGAAGAGAGAGGGTCGGGCGCGTCACTTCCCTTTCTTGTCGGCCTCGACCTTGGCTTTCCGCTTGGCGGCCCGCTTGCTCTCGCCGGTGGTGGCCGTCTGCTCGCGGGCGGCGGCGGCCTTGACGGCGGCGGCCTCGGTGGCGGCGGCGGACGCGGCCTTGTCGAGTCGCTCCTGCCGCTTCACGTCCAGCTTGATCTTCACCGCCTTGCCGACGCGGTCGCGGATGTAGTACAGCTTGGCGCGGCGGACGCTGCCGGCCTTCTTCACTTCGATGCGGGCGATCCGCGGCGAGTGGATGAGGAAGATGCGCTCGACGCCTTCGCCCTGGACGATCTTGCGGACGGTGATCATCTCCTTGACGCCGTGCCCGTTGCGGGCGATCAAGTCGCCCTCGAACGTCTGGATGCGCTCCTTCTGCCCGTCCAGCAGCCGCTGGTGCAGGATCAAGGTGTCGCCCACCTGGAAGGACGGCACATCGGTCTTGAGTTGTTTGGACTCGACGACCTGCATCAGTTTCCGCTGCATGACTGGTTCACCGAAGGAAGATTACTGGCTTCGTTGCTCGGACTGCTGTCGCCGCCACGCGGCGATGGCTTGGTGGTTCCCGCCGAGGAGGACGTCCGGCACCGGCAGGCCTCGGTACTCGCGGGGACGAGTGTACTGCGGGAACTCCAACCGGCCCGGCTCGTTGTGGCTGTCGTCGAGGGCCGACTGCTCGTCGCCGAGGACGCCGGGGATCAGGCGGATGGTGGCGTCGATCACCACCATCGCCGGCACTTCGCCGCCGTTGCAGACGAAGTCGCCGACGGATAACTCGGTCGGGTTCAGCACCTGCCGGACGCGGTCGTCGAACCCCTCGTACCGCCCGCAGAGCAGCAGCAACCGGGGTTCGGCGGCCAACTCCTCGACGACCGGCTGCGTCAGTCGCCGGCCGGCCGGCGTCAGCATCACGAGTCGGCCTGGCGATTCCGCCTTCGCTCGCACGGCCTCGACGCAATCGACGACCGGCTGGCACGTCATCACCATTCCGGGGCCGCCGCCGAAGGGCCGGTCGTCCACACGAGTGTGCTTGTCCTGGGTCCAGTCGCGGACGTTCCACAGGTGGATTTGCACCAGCCCGTTCCGGATCGCCAGCTTCAACAGGCTTTGGGACGTGTACCCGGCGAACAAGTCGGGGAACAGCGTCAGCACGTCGAACCGGAGGGTCCGGGCGGGGGCGTCCACGGGCGTCACGCCTTGGCGGCCGGCGGCGGGGCGGCATGCGCGGCCTTGTCGGCGGCGGCCTGGAGTTCCACCGCCTCCTGCTTCACCATGTGGTTCTTGAAGATGGCGGCGCAGTGTTCGGACGCCTTGGCCCCGACGCTCTGCCAGTACTTGATCCGCGACGGGATCAGGGTGACTTGGGCGTCCTTGTCCGGATTGTGCGGGTCGTAGGTGCCCAACTCCTCGATGGCCCGGCCGTCGCGGGGCTGTCGGTGGTCGATGGCGACGATGCGGTAGTAGTGCCGGTGGGTGCGTCCCATCTGCTTCATTCGAATGCGAACGGCCACGGTCCAACTCCTCGTGCGCGATGCCCGAAATTCTTTCCAGAACGGGCATTCTAACCGGGCGGTCAAATACTGGCTACGGAACATGACGGAAAAATCCGACCCGGCCGGCGGAAATCCGCATCGGCACCTCCTACCGTCCGGGCGTCCGGGTTGGTACCATCTCCCGCACTCCTCTCAACTCGCCGAAGACCGCCCATGACCGACAGCTCTCCCGCGCCGGCCGCGCCCGTCGAGTACCCGAAGCCCGTCGGCCCGCCGCTGCCCCCGATGCCGCTCTGGTGGCGCGGGGCGATCCTCCTCGGTGTGCTGGCGTGCGGCGGGTTGGCGTACCTGCTTCGACCGACGCTCGGCACGCGCGGGCAGGCCGGGTTCGGCATCCTCTGCTTCCTCGGCGTCGCGGCGGCGTTCTCGCGCAACCTGCGCGGCGTGAGTTTGAAGACGTTCGGCTGGGGCGTGGTCATCCAGTTCGTGCTGGCGGTGGCGGTGCTGTACGTGAAGCCGGTGGACGACTTTTTCCAACTGGTCGGGAGCGGGATCAAGGTGCTGATCGAGTGTTCGGACAAAGGGGCCGTGTTCGTATTCGGCGACCTCGCCAAGATTCAGCCGCCGCTGTACTTCGTGTTCGCCTTCAAGGCGCTGCCGCCGATCATCTTCATCTCGGCTTTCTTCAGCGTGCTGTACTACTTCGGCGTGCTGCAACTGCTGGTGGCCGGGTTCGCGTGGGGGATGCGGTACGTCATGGGCACCAGCGGGGCGGAGACGCTGTCCGTGTCGGCCAACGTGTTCATGGGCCAGACGGAAGCGCCGCTGATCGTGAAGCCCTACGTCCCGCGGATGACCGAATCCGAACTGCTGACGCTCATGGCCAGCGGCATGGCGCACATCTCCGGCGGCATGATGGCCGTGTACATCAACGTGTACGGGGCCGACCCGGTGTCGATCCTGTGCACCTGCGTGATGGCGTGCCCGTGCAGCCTGTACCTGGCGAAGCTGGTGCTGCCGGAGTTGGCCGTGCCGGTGACTTCGCCGGAAGGCCAGAAGATCGAGGCGGAGAAGGGCGAGCGGAAGGCGACTGGACCCGACCCGGACGCGCCGGTGAACGCCATCGACGCCGCCAGCAAGGGCATCAAGGACGGGATGCTGCTGGCGATGAACGTGGCCGCGATGCTGATCGGCTTCCTGGCGTTCATCGCCCTGTTCGACGCGATCCTCGGGGCCGTCGCGCCGGGCTGGGAGCTGAAGCGGGTGTTCGGGATCGTCTTCTCGCCGGTCGCGTTCCTGATCGGCATCCCGCCGGACGAGTGCAACACCGTCGGCGGGCTGCTCGGCACGAAGCTGGCGGCGAACGAACACGTCGCGTACACCGAGTTGAAGAAGCTGTCCGACGCCGGCGGCATCACCGAACCGTCCCGCCGGCTGGTGGTGTTCGCGCTCAGCGGGTTCGCCAACTTCGCGTCCATCGGCATCCAGCTCGGCGGCATCGGCGCGATGGCCCCGAGCCGGCGGGCAGACCTCGCGCGGCTGGGGCTGAAGGCGCTGTTCGTCGGCTTCCTCGTGACGCTCATCAACGCCAGCGTCGCCGGCCTGCTCGCGCCGCCGCTGAATACAACGACCCCATGAACCCCATCGACGCGACCTTCGCCCGCCTCCGCGCCGCCGGCCGGAAGGCGTTCATGCCGTTCCTGTCCGCCGGCGACCCGGACCTGGCCGCCACCCGGCTACTGCTGCCGGCCGTGGCCGCGAACGGGGCCGACCTGATCGAGGTCGGCTTCCCGTTCTCCGACCCCATCGCCGACGGCCCGGTGATCCAGGCGTCCTACACCCGCGCGCTGCGGAACAAGCTCACGCTGTCGCAGACCTTCGACACCCTCTGCGCGGTCACGTCCGCGCCGGGCTGGGCCACGCCGGTGGTGGCGATGGCGTCGTACTCGCTCATCTACAAGCGGGGCGTCGAGAACTTCCTGGCATCGGCGAAGGCGGCGGGGCTGTCCGGGGCGGTGGTGCCGGACCTGCCCGTCGAGGAAGCCGAGGAGCTGTCGAAGGTGTGCGCCGACGCCGATTTCAAGCTGATCCTGCTAGTCACACCGACGACCGCGCCCGAGCGGGCCGAAAAGATCGTGGCGGCGTGCGGCGGGTTCGTGTACGTCGTCAGCGTGGTCGGCATCACCGGCGCGCGGGCGGCGGTGTCCGGCCAAGTGGCGGACTTGGTGAAGCGGTTGCGGGCGATGACCGACCTGCCGCTGTGCATCGGCTTCGGGGTCAGCACGCCGGAGCAGGTGCGGGAGATGGCGGCACTGGCCGACGGCGTGATCGTCGGCAGCGCGCTGGTGAAGAAGCTGGAAAAACCGGAAACCGCCGTCGCGGACGTGGCCGCACTGGTGAAGGAGTTGAGCGCACCGCTGAAAGGCGAGCGGGGGGCGTGAGCCCACTGTTTGGTTGTCGAGAAACAGGGGGCTTACGCCCCCCGCTCGCCAAGGATGGGTCTTTTCACGGCGTGAACACCAGCTTCAGCACCTTGCCGCACGCTTCGGTCGGGTTGAGCGGCACGACGGCCGTCGCCCATCCGCCGTCGGCTGCCGATTCGCCTTTCGACGCGGCGAGCAGTTCCTTCCAATCTTTCTCGCGTCCCGTCGCGGTCGGCGCGTCGAGGTACCGGGCCGAGACACGGACCTTCAACTCCCCGTCGAGCGACAGGCCGAGGGCGGTGGCTCGCAGCTTCGGGTCGAACTTCTTCCACCGGTCGGCCTGCCCCATCCCCACGGCCGTCAGCAGTGCCAGCGACGGAGTCCGCTTGTCGTCCTTCGTCCACTCGGCCGAATCGG
>JAYTTN010000726.1:0-13760 GCA_043745295.1 Fimbriiglobus sp.
CCTGTTCGTCGAGATCGCCGACGGCATGAGGAAGCGGGGCGTGGACGCCGAACAGGCCGCGCACTTCCTCATGAAGCTGATGTTCTGCATGTTCGCCGAAGACATCGACCTGCTGCCGAAAGACCTGTTCCTGCCCCGACCAAGCGGAGCCAACAAGGAAGTGCCGGCCAACGCCAACTCCCGCGACGTGTTCCGCGCGCGGCTCCGGCCTGCAATACGTCGAAAGCGCGGCCGCCGATTGGGGAGACGCTCGACAAACAGAATCGTGATGGCTATGATGCATGAGCGCAGGAAAGCTGCGCGGCGTGTTCAAGGCCATGCGGGGAATCGCCATGCTCGTTCGACTTTACGGCCGGAACTTCCGATCCCTCAAGGATGACTTCGAGTTGTCGATGGTCGCGGCCGACCTCACTCGTGCGGAAGACCGTGCGCGCGGTGTAGTGGAAGTGCCTATCAAGGGCATGGACGAACCGCTCGGTTTGTTACGGTGTGCGGCGATCTACGGCCCGAACGGGGCCGGCAAATCTACCGTCCTGATGGCCGGCCAAGCCCTCCGTTGGTTGGGCACGGAGTCCAGTCTGCGTTCGAAACCCGATGCCGCAATTCCGCCGTATGAGCCGTTCCTACTCGACGGCGTGACGAAGGGGGCACCGATCCTCCTCGGCTGCGACGTGGTTCATAACAACGGCATCCTGCGATACGAAATCGAATACGACGCTGATGCGATTCGCCGCGAAACCCTAACGGTCCTGAGTGACGACCGCGAAAAGTTGTTGATCGACCGCAAACCGAGTGGCGAAACCGTCGGTGGCCTTATCCGCAGCAAAGGGGCGAATCGGCTGTATGTGAAGGAGATGCAGCCGAACGTTTCGGTCCTCTCGAAGCTGGCGCAACACGGCCCGCAGAAGGGGAATGAATCGGCGCGGCCCTACTACCGAGCGATCCGAAACGCGACCCGATTCGCCGACTACGCAACGGCGGCTTCGCACGGGAATCGCTTTTTCCCCAGCACGAAGACCGACCGGTTCGGAGAGGACGCTGAATACCGCGAGTGGATCATGACGCATCTGATCCGAGCCGCCGATGTCGGCATCCGCGACGTGCGGACGCGGGAAGAGCCGCTGTCGCTGAAGTGGCCGGAATCCGTGCAAGAGGAGATCGCGAAGAGCGCGCCGGGGTTCCGGTTGCCCGAAACCGAACTCGTGGTTACGTTCACTCACGAGGGCGCGACGGCTCACGAGATTAATTTCGACGCCGAGTCCTCTGGGACCAAGAAACTGTTCTACATCGCCGATGACTGGTGGCGGCTGGCCCACGAACCGGTCACCCTCTTCGCCGACGAACTCGGCGCGAGTATGCATCCCGTTTTGCTCGATCAGATCGTTCGTTCCGTCAACGAACCACCCACCGGTCAAGTCGCCTCGCAACTGATCTTCACCGCGCACGACGCGGGTCTCCTCGAAGGGCGTAACGGGTTGCCGCCCGCGCTGCGACGCGACCAAGTGTATTTCACGAAGAAGTCGCATCTGGGCGCGACCGAACTGTACTCCCTGACAGAATTCAAGGACGACGCCCGTCCCGTCCACAACCTTCGCAAGCGATACCTGTCCGGCCTGTACGGAGCGCTCCCCTCGGTGGAGGCGCTCAACTTATGAGCAAGAAGAAGCCGAAGAAGCCCGTATCCAAGAAGGTAAAGTACTTGCTGGCGGACCTGCGCCGGAAGCGCGGCATCCGCGATTTGCCGAAACGGATCCTAATCGTGTGCGAGGACGACACGTCCGCGCCGCGCTATTTTGAAGCCCTGAAGAAGCACTTCAAACTCGACGCAGCCTCGGTGGTGGTCGTCGGCAGCGGCCATCGGTCTCAACCGATTCAGGTCGTCCAGACGGCGATCGAACGCCAGACGCAGGCTGCGGAGCCGGACAGCGGCACGGAGTCGTTCGACGAGGTGTGGTGCGTGATCGATGGCGACTACGGCGGCAAGGTCGGCGATGCTCGAAAGAGAGCCGATCAAAAGGGCGTTAAACTCGCCGTGTCCACGATGTGTTTCGAGTATTGGATCCTGCTCCATCTCGAAGAGTACGACAAGTCCGCGAAGGACTGCGGTAGAGTCATTCACACTCTCAAAGACCCCAAGCGAATCCCAGATTACGACAAGGGGAGTTACGACTACGGCCTAATCGTCCCCAAGGTTTTGGACGCTTGCGCTCGCGCCGAGAAGCTGAGAAAGCCGGGAATCAAACGAGGCGATCTTCCCGAAGTCCAGAACCCGTGCAGCGAGGTGTACCGCCTCGTCAACGCGATTCTTCCCGCGATCTCGTGAGCGTCGCTCCTCCGGAATGGCGTGTCATCGAGTTCGACCCGGCACCGCTTCACCCCATCAGCCTCAGCAAGGTGGCGACAGCGGCGTTTGCGAACGCCGGATCGTTGATGTGGCAGTCGAGTTCGATCACGTCCACGCCGTACACCCAGTTGCGGAGGCTCTGGAACAGCGCCGTGTTCGCCGCCTACGGCTGGCCGGTCGGGTTGAGCGATGACGAGTTGCTGGCGATGCTGCTGGCGCTGAACCTGTCGCGGGCCGGCAACGCGGCGGTTGTCGCGGAGAGCGACGGGGACGAGGAGTGATCGGCCGCGAGGCGGATGGGGTGCCGCGACCGCGCCGCCGGGGACGGGCCGGGAATCTTTTTCCCGGCGGCGGGCGGTTTTCATTCAATGACCGCTGGCGGCCGGCGAACACTCGGTAGACCCCGCCGCGTGCGTCCTCGCTTCCGTGGAGACCGTCCCATGTCCGATGTCGTCGATCCGGTCAGCAACCCCCGCCACCCGTTCGGCCTGCCAATGGGCACCGTGCGGGGGTTCCTGTCCCTGCTCATTTGCAGCTTCTTCTGGATCGTCCTGCTGTCCACGACGACCCCGGACGTGAAGCCGCTGCTGGCCCACTTCTTCCTGCTCGCGCTGGTGCTGCTGGCGTTCGCCTCGTCGCCGGGCGCGGAGGACAAGAAGGACGGCGGGGCCACCCTGCCGTGGCTCATGCGGGTGCTGTTCGTGGGCGGCAGCGTGGCCGTCGTCGGCTACTGCCTGGCCACCGACCCGAGCCAGTTCAGCAACCGCATCACGCCGAAGCAGGACGAGTTCAAGCAGTGGTGGGGGCCGTTCATGGCGTGCATGGCCGGCGGGTTCGCCAGCGGCCTGCTCTTGCGGTTCGTGCTGGGCGCGTCGAACATCGCCTTCCAGGCCATCCGCGCCTGGCTGTCGGTGGTCGGCATGGTCATGCTGTCCGTCGAGCTGGCCATGTTCGTCGCCCTGCTGTCGTCCGACAACGAGAAGTACGACGCCTTCTTCCACACCTGGCAGGCCATCGAGATCGCCATCGTCAGCGCGTACTTCGCCACCCGGTCGTAGGGGTGATCGAAAGTAACCCGAGAGTCCGGCCGTCGGGCGAAAGTGTTTTCAAACTTTTCGCTTGACGGCAGCTCTCGTTTGTTTAAGATGCCTGAAGTAGAAAAACGACTGAGCCTTTTCCGCCGCCTTTTCCGCCGCCTTTTCCTGATCCGGGGAACGGCAGCGAAACCGTGGCAGAGGCCGAACGGTAGTCTCCACTCACGGAGGGCCGGGCATGTATTGGGTGATTTGCAAGTGTCTGGCCGGCGTGCTTTTGCTCGCCGCGACTCTGAAACTCCTCGACGGGCAAGTCCCGGTTTCGTTCGTGCATTTGCTCGGCCCCGAAGCCGCAACCGCCGCGCATTTGCTCGTGCTCCAAGGCGAGTTCCTGCTCGGCTTCGCCCTCTTGCTCGGAGTTTGCAAACCGCTCGTTCACCGCCTGACGCTCGGCACGTTCCTCGCGTTCGCGGCGGTCAGTTTTTGGTCCGGTTGGGTCGGACAATCGGATTGCGGGTGTTTCGGCTCCGTGGCCATCAACCCGTGGTGGACGTTCGGATTCGATGTCGTCGCCGTCTTGCTGCTGGCGCTTTTACCACGGTATCCCGCTGTGCAGGGCGAACCCACGGAGCGGGCGCAGGTGTGGCGGTTCGCACGGGTGGCCGCGCTGTCGGTGGTGCTTTTCAATGGCGTGATCGTGGCATCCAGCGTGAAGGCCGGTTCGGTCGCGGACGGGTTGACCTGGCTTCGGGGCACGCAACTTTCGATCGACGGCGCGCCGGTGGATGTGGGTGCCCAGTCCGGTGGGCAAACGGTCGTGCGCGTGGTATCGGTTCGCAATCACCTGTCGCGTCCGGTGCGGGTCGTCGGCGGAACCTCCGATTGCTCCTGCGTGGCGACCGACGACTTGCCGGTGACGATTCCCGCCGGCGAGGCCGCCAGTATCCGCGTGGCGCTGCGGCTGCCGCCGGACAAACCGGGGCAGTTCGCGCGGCGGGTGTGGTTGTGGTCCGATGCGGACGAACGGCTGTGCGTCTTCCAACTGATCGGAACGGTCGCGCCGTAGTGAACGGCGCGAACGAGCCTCGATACAGGGCCGGCATGGTGCCGGTTCGGTGTGACGGACCCCTGAACTTCCGGAGGAGCGACATGACCGCGACGTTGCGAAAGTGGGCGACGGACCTGATGGTCGGTGCCGGGATCGCCGTGCTGGGCCTCGTCCTGCTGGCCGGCAGCGGGACCGCGCTGGGTGTGAGTACGCCGGGTGCGAACGGGACCTGCATCCTGAACCCGGACAACTCGTGCAAAGACCTGGGGGCTGCCTGCAAACGGGACAACGGGACTCCCGGCACCTGCCAGATGGCCCTCATCTGTCTGTGCTCCCAGTGAACGGACGAATGTTGAGTCTTGCTGAATTCCTACTTCGTGCAGGGTGGAGCGTTTCCGTCAACAAGACGGGAGGGTCGCTAGCGAGCCGCGAACGGCTCGCTAGCGGAGTTCGTGCAAAGTGGAGATCCACAGCGATGAAAGTTCAAACTGTGACGGGGCAACTCGCGGCGCGAGTCGCATTCGTATTCTTATTCGCACCCGTCGTGAGTCCGGCGAACGTGTCAGCGGATGACGCGACGCGCGCGGAATTCCTCCGGCAGTACGGCAATGCGGCGAGCCGGTACGAAAGCTATTTCTCAGGGAAATGCGTGTCCGGCACGACCCGCGACTTCGACGCGCGGAACGGAGGAGAAACCGTCGCGGTGGCCAAGTTCGACTTCTGGGGCGGGAATCCGTTCTTCCGGCTCGACCTGAGTTACTCCGAGTTGAAAGAGAGCGAAATCAAGAACCCCAAGCTGTCTTACGTCAACAACGACTACTTCTCGTTCACGGCTCGGAAAGCCGCCGATGCGCGGGAATTCGCCATGATTCATTCGGAGGATGCCGACTCGAAGGGAACCCTCACCGCGGTCATCCGATCCCACGCCGCCGATGCACTTGGCGGATACTGTCACGACGGAGTGCCATTTGACGAATTCGTGAAGCGAGCGGCCGTGGTGTGCCTTCGTATCACGAGCGACACATGGGGCGAGCGGCCTTGCTCCCGGCTCCAATTCGAGTACCGGCGCGGCAACCAACAAGTCCTGTATACGGGTTCGGTTTATTATACCTCGGGGCCTCAAGTGGCCGGGGGATGGCGGTGCATCGGATTGCAATTCGCGAATCGCAACGTTCGTGATCGTCAGCCACTGATCGAGGAATACACGAACTCCTTCGACGAGGGCAAAAGCCAGTTCGTGCCGGCTCGGGTCCGATTCGTTACGCGACTCGCGTCCGAGAAGCCCGAACGGGCGGGGTTGAAAAAAGAGTTCGAGTTGGAGAGCGTGACGGACGACCCGAAGCCGAAGTCGTTCTTCACCCTGACGGAGTTCGGCCTCCCGGAGCCGGGCGAGGTGGGGGTGCGGAAGCCGTTCTACCGCGAGGTGTGGTTTTACATCGCCGTGGCGGTCCCGCTGGTCGCCGCCGGCATCTACATTGCTCGCCGGCGGCGGCGAACCGGAGGGGGCCATGCGGCGTAAACCCGGCTTCACGCTAATCGAGCTGCTGGTGGTGATCGCCATCATCGCCATCCTGATCGGCCTCCTGCTGGCCGCCGTGCAGCGGGTCCGCGAAGCCGCCGCACGCACCCAGTGCCAGAACAACCTGAAGCAACTCGGCCTCGCGCTGCACGACTACCACGGCGCGTTCCAGGTGCTGCCGAAAGGCCGTCGCCAGGGCACCACGCAGAAGCCGGACCCGAAGGCCGGCACCAGTTGGCTGCTCGCGCTGCTGCCACACATCGAGCAGTCGGCGCTCGCGAACGTGTCGGACGCCGCGTTCCGCGTGACCCCGTCGCCGTACCTCAACCCGCCGCACACGCCGCTCTCGACCGTCGTGAAGACGTTCCTGTGCCCGATGGACGGGCGGATCGTCCAGCCGCACTTCTCCGCGCCGGACAACACGACCGTCGCGTTCACCAGCTACCTCGGCGTGTCCGGCGTGACGACCGCCGCCGGCGACGGCGTCCTGTTCGCCGACTCGGCCGTCCGCTTCGGGGACATCACCGACGGGCTGTCGAACACCCTGATGATCGGCGAGCGACCGCCCTCGACCGACCTGCGGTACGGTTGGTGGTACGCCGGGTTCGGGCAAGACGGCCGCGGCTCGGCGGACTTCCTGTTGGGCGTCCGCGAGCCGAACCTGCTGCCGGTGGGCGGGGCGTTCCCGTGCGGGCCGGGACAGTGGTCGTTCCAGGCGAGCCGGTTCGACGACCCGTGCGGCATGCTGCACTTCTGGAGTCCGCACCCCGGCGGGGCGAACTTCGTGCTGGCGGATGGGGCGGTGAAGTTCGTCCGGTATTCCGCGAATACAACACTCCCGGCGCTGGCCACGCGCGCCGGCGGGGAAGTGGCCGACGTTCCGTAGCCAAGCGTTCCACTCACGGTGTCGCCATGCGCATTTCCGACACTCGCGTCGCGGTCGTGCTGTTCTCGCTGGCCGCCGTCCTGCTGGGCGTGGCCGCGTACCTCTACCTGCGACCGGAGCCGCCGGCCGAAGTGCGGATTGAGGTCGCCCAGTCGCAAAACCAACGGCTGGCGACCGGTGCCGAGAACCTCATCCGGGTGACGTTCACCAACCGCGGGGCCGACACGGTGCGGCTGATGGGCATCGCCACCACCTGAGGGGAGAACGTGTGCTTCGGTCCGAAGCACTTCGACCCCGTCGAACTGGCCCCCGGTGCCGAGTTGGTCGTCGAGTTTTCCCTCACCCCGCACGGGCCGGGGGCGTACCGTGGCGTCACCGAACTGTACGCCAACTGCCTCGGCGTGTTCGACCGCGTGCCGATCGTCTTCACCGGTGAGGCGGTCGGTCGGGCCGAGTGAGGTTCGTACCCTACTTCGCCTCCAGGCCGTGGCCGACGAGTTCGATGAACACGTCCTCCAGGGTCGGCTCGACCTTCTTCAGGCTCAGGATTTTGCCGCCGCCGGCGACGATCTGCTGCACCACCCCGCCGATGGCCGCGTCCTCCAGCAGGCTGACCCGCAACTCCACCGTCGTCGGCGTGTCGGCGGTGGTGGCCGCCAACACGCCGGGCAGCTTGCCGAGGTCGGCCGAGCCGTTTGCCCCCGGCGACAGGCTCAGCTCGAACACCGGGTGTTCCTGCACCTGCCGCTTCAGGTTCGCCGGCGTGTCGCACGCCAGCACCTTGCCCTTGTCGATGATCGCCAGCCGGTCGCACAATTCGTCCGCCTCGGCCATGTAATGCGTCGTCAGTAGCAGCGTGCGGTCGGGCTTCTCGGCCATCCACTCGCGGAGGAACTTGCGAATGGCCCGCGCGCTGGTCACGTCCAGCCCGAGCGTCGGCTCGTCGAGGAACAGGATCTTCGGGTCGGTGATGAAGCCGCGACAAAAGTTCATCTTCTGCCGCTGGCCGGTGGACAGGTGCGACACGCGGCTGTCGCCCTTGTCGGTCAGGGCGACCACGTCGAGCATGTGGTCGATGCGGCTCTTGATCTCGGAGGTGGCGATGCCGTAGATGCGGCTGAACAGCCACAAGTTTTCGCGCACCGTGAGGATGCCGTACCCGCTGCTCTCGCCGCCGGACACCATGTTGATCTTCGGGCGGATCGCCTTTGCCTCGGCGACGACATCATGGCCATCCACCCAGGCGTGACCGGAACTCGGCGCGAGCAGGGTGGTGAGGATCTTGATGAGGGTCGTTTTGCCGGCCCCGTTCGGTCCGAGCAAACCGAACAGCTCGCCCGGCCTCACTTCGAGGCTGACGCCGTCGAGGGCGACGAACTTCGGCGACTCGCCCGGATCGACCGGCGTCCCCCGCTTCTTCTTGGGCTTGGCATAGGTGCGACCGAGGTCTTCGGTGCGGATGGCGGGAGTGGTCATAGGGGAATTGTAGGGAAGCCAGTGTGCGGGGAGCCAACCTCCCAATTGCGCTGGCATTATGCGCGAACAGGGCGGCGACCGCCATGAAAAGTCGATTCGAGTGCGTTTCGCGCAGACTTTCCGCGCGGGCTGGCGTAGGATGTCAGAAGAGGTGCCGCCATGCTCATCGAATTCCGCGTCGAAAACCACCGCTCCATCCGCGACGAGCAAGCGATCACGATGGAGGCCAGCCTCCTCGAAGACGCGGCCGATGTGCGCCCCCGCGCAGTGGAAGGGCACGACAAGAAGTTGCTGCCGGTGGCCGCGCTCTACGGGGCCAACGCCAGTGGCAAGACGAACGTGTTGGCCGCGATGGACTTCCTGCGAGAGGCGGTGATGCTCTCACACCGTGCCTGGGCACCAGACGAGGGGATTCCGCGTGTCCCGTTTGCCTGGGGGCCGAAGCGGAGCGAGCCGTCGGAGTTCGTCGCGACCTTTCTCGTGAGTGGCGTGCGATATGAATATGGGTTCGTCGCTGACAGCACATCCTTCATCGAGGAGTGGCTGTTCGCATGGCCGAACGGGCGAAAGCAGGTGTGGTTCGAGCGGGACGGAACGGAGTTCAAATTCGGGGAACACTTGGGCGGGGAGAACCGCTTGACCGAACGGGTCACGCGGCCGAACTCGCTGTTCCTCTCGGCGGCGGTGCAGAACAGCCACGAGCAACTCCGACCGATCCACCGTTGGTTTCGGGATCTCCGGATAAACAACTTGCCCACACCGAGCGGCATCGCTCGGCAAATGAATCACCACGAGGTCGCAGGAGTTCTCGACCTCAACGCGAGGCAACCCGCGCTCTTCGACGAGCCGAGCGACGACCTCGCGAGTGACTTCCGCGCGCTGCTGCGGAATGCCGATTTTGGCATCCGCGATGTGAAAGTCGAATACGAAGACCACCTGATCGGGGGCCGAGAGGTAAAACGTCCTCGCTTCCTCTTCCGACACGGCGATGAGATCGATGCTTGGTTGCCGTTGGCGTCCGAGTCCCGCGGCACCCAAACGATGTTCCGGATGGCGCTCCCCATTCTGGAAACCCTCCGCCGCGGGGGCGTGTTCGTCGTGGATGAACTCGAAGCGAGCCTCCACCCGATGCTCGCGGCGAAGATCGTGGAGCAGTTCAACGACCCGAAAACGAACCCGAAGAACGCGCAGTTGATCTTCACCACGCACGACACGAACCTGCTCGGACGGACACTCGACGCGCCGATCCTGCGTCGGGACCAAGTCTGGTTCACCGAGAAGAAGGACGACGGCAGCACAGTCGTCTACCCGCTCACGAACTACAAGCCGCGAAAGGCGGAGAACCTTGAGAACGGCTACCTTCAAGGCCGATACGGCTCGGTTCCATTCCTCGGCCGGTTTCGGCTTTCCGGCGAGGAGTCCTCATGAGCGAGAAGCGACGCGACAAGCGGCGGAAGTCGCCACGGCCGAGGGAGGAATCCCTCGACCGCCGGCCAGTCGTGTTGATCGTGTGCGAAGGGCAGAACACCGAACCGGAGTATTTTGAGGGATTGATCGCGCAATGCGACAACCCGCGAGTCCGAATCCTTCCACTCAAAGCTCAGGGTGTGCCGCTCACCATTGTGCAAACAGCTTGGGAGAACAAGGAAAGGGCGGACGAGCTCGCCTTGAAACGCGATGACGAGACCTTGGCGTACGAGGCGGTGTGGTGCGTTTTTGATCGGGATGACCATCCGGACATCCCGACCGCGTACTCGCTGGCGAATGCCAAGAGCCTCCGCATCGCGTTCTCAAACCCTTGCTTCGAACTGTGGCTTCTCCTTCATTTCCGAGAGCAACCCGGCATGAAACACCGGGACGCCGTCGCTTCGTTGCTAAAGGCCGAGGTTACAGCGTACGACAAGCGGAAGAAGAAAATCGACATCGCCAAGTTCATCGCCGGCTACCCCGACGCGGTGCGGCGCGCGAAACGCCTCTGCGCCGACTTCGACGACCGCTCGGTGTGGGACCGCAACCCGTACACCGACGTTCACATACTGACCGACCTCATCACCGCACCGCCACCCGAAGCGCCAGAAGCCGACCCCGAACCTGCCGAGTAGCCCTCACTCCGATATCACTTCGCCGGCCCCGCGCGTGCTGAGGGCGGCGAGCGTGCGGATGCTCATCGCCTCGCGGAGGAACCGCACGCTGCCGTCGGCCATCGCCGCGTTCGCGCCGCCGGTGTGGAAGGCGTACACCTCGTAGGCGTTCGTGCAGTTGACGGCGCAGTCGCCGACGAGGGTGAGGCCGTCGGCGCTGGTGCCCTCGATGCCGAACCCCTGCTGGTGGTCGGCCCACACCCCGCCCGTCACCACACCGGGGCCGTCGCCGCCGAACGGCGGCGTCAGGGTCGTCACCCGCTTGCCCTTCACCCAGTATTCGGGCCGGTTCGCGTCCTCGGTGATCAGGATCGTGTTCGACAGCCCGTCGGTGATCTCCGCGACCGTGGAGCCGCGCGAACTCATCACGCCCCGCCAGATGTTCGGGTAGCCGGCCGGGTCCGGGTAGTTCAGGTACGCCAGCAGGGTCTGTGCGACGACGGCTACGTTGGTGTAGTCCCACGCGGCGGCGGCGAACGGCGACCCCAGCACCCCCGGCACCGCCGACTGCCCGCCTCGTGCGCCGTTGGCCGCCGGGCAGAGGAACGTCTTCACGGTGGCGGTGCGGGCCGGCAGGTTTGCCGGGTCGTACCAGTTCGCCGTCATGACGTAGATGTTGCGGACGTTCTCCTGCTCCAGCATGGGCAACACCAGCGCGGCCCACCCGTGCCACGGCGCGGCGGTGGTGTTCGACGGCGGATATTTGCCGAACGTCCCCTCGTAGTTCGCGCAGCCGAGGGCAATCTGCTTCAGGTTGTTCTGGCAGCTCATGCGGGCGGCGGCGGCTCGGACCTTCTGAACCGCCGGCAGGAGAAGGCCGATCAGGACGGCGATGATGGCGATGACGACCAGCAACTCGATGAGCGTGAACGCGAGCCGACGGCGCATGGCGGGGAACCCGGTGGAGTGAACGACCTCCGTGCTATACGGACCGCCGCCGCCGCCGCCGACCCAGGGCCACTTCCGGTTGGAGGGTGGCGACGAGGTGGCGAGTTGGGGAGAGGTCTTCCTCCACTGTTCGAGAGACCCGGTCATGCCCACGTCGCTCGTCGAGTTCCGTTCAGCCGCTCGTCGGCGCTCGGACGCGGCAGACTCGATACACCGCCCCGATGCGACTGTCGGACTTGACGCCGCACGCACTCCCGGAGTCGTGGCGATTGCCGATTTCCCACGGGCGTACCGGCCGATAAGTCTATACTGAGAAGAATGGCGGTTTCGGGGCGGGAAACCGGTTCTCGGCCCCTCCACCGCGGCAGTCGCGGGTACCGAGTCGGGTCGTCCCGATGCGCCGGTGCCGGACTTCTTTTTCGCCGAACGTGATCCCATGACCGACGACATCGTCAATGCCTTCCGCCCGCTTTTGGCACGGCTGGGCGGTCTGATCCCCACCGACCCGACGCTGCGAGGCGAACTCGCGGCGGCCGCCCGCGCGGTGGCCGATTGGCTCGACCCGATTGCCGCCGCGCCGGTGCCGGTCCCACCGCCGCCCGTGATTGTGGCGGTTCCGATTGTCGCCCCGCCGCCACCACCCGCGCCGGTTAAGCCACCCGCCCCGCCGATCGAATCGCTCCCGCGCCTCACCTTCGCCGACCCGCTGCCGCCGCCCGTCCGCCCGCGACTGTCCGACGGCGACTACGACCACCCGCCCGGCAAGGAGCCGCCGGCATCCCCGACGGTCATCGCCGCCCGCTGCCGGCTGAAGGCCGAAGCGTGCCGGCTGCTGGCGAAGTCCGGGTACGACCCGTCCGCGCTCGCCACCCGCGAGCTGCTGGCGAAGTCGGACCCGCTGCACAACTGCCAGCTCTGGATGCTGCTGCCCGGCGACTACAACACCGCCGCCGCCGCGTGGGAGGACTTGGTGCTGGCGTTCGACGCCTCGGCCGTCGCCGCCGACCTGCTCCAGGCGTGGAACCAGTCGCCGGCCGAGGCCCAGGCCCGCGCCGCCGAGGAGGTGCTGCACCTCGTCGCCGAGGCGCAATCGACGCTGCTGTCGGCGACCGTCGGCGTCGGCCGCTGGGCCTACGACCAGGACCAGTTGGAGATCTACCTGATCGTCGCCAACGAGACGAAGCTCCGCCGGGTGTACGTCCGCCGCTACCTCCGCCGCGAGGACCGGGCCGACCCGACCAAGGCCGGGGACGTGAAGAAGCGGCTGAACGAACTGCTGGCGCAGGTGAAGACCACCGCCTCCGTCGCCGTCAACCGGAAGAAACTGCTCAGCAGTTTGAAGTTCAAGCTCGGCAAACTGGCGTCGGACAAGCTGGCCAACGCCGAGGAGTGGCCGCTGGTGCTGGACATCCTCGACAAGCTGGTGGCCGACGGCGTGCCGCCGAGCAACCCGGAGATGCGCGACCCGCTGCTGGCCGTCCACGGCGACCTGCCCGAAAGCCTGCCGGTGTCGAAGAACGCGCTGATGGTGTTCCGCGAGATCGACCGGTACGAGGAGAGCCAGCAGGGGGCGGACGATCCGGTCGAGTCGAAGGCCGACCGGTGGAGCGCGGACGTGGAGAAGGTGGCCCTGCTGGTGGAGGGGCGGACGATGATCCTGATCGGCGGGCAGGTCCGCCCGCCCCGCCGCGACGCGCTGGTCCGCGCCTTCCGGCTGTCCGGCCTCGACTGGCTGAGTACGCCGGAACACACGTCCATCACGTACTTCGAGCCGTTCATCGCCCGCCCGGAGACGGCCATCGTGCTGCTCGCCATCCGGTGGAGCAACCACGACTACGCCGAGGTGCAGCAGTACTGCGAGAAGTACGGCAAGCTGCTCGTCCGCCTGCCGGCCGGCTACCACCCGAACCAGGTGGCGCACCAGATTCTCGGCCAGGTCGGCGACCAGCTCGCCGCCGTTCGCGCGCGGACGGCGTGACCGGAAGCGGTGCGGGTGACGGGGCCAGCCGATCCCGTCCAGTCCGACGCCGTGTCGACCGGAAAGCCGCCCCGCGATTCGTGCCTAGAATGCCGGTGTCGCGCCGTTCCGCCCGTGGACGCTCCACGCCGGGCGACGGCCGCGCGTACCGGAGTCACGTCATGGCAGTCGCGGTGCTGGTGCCGAAGGCCGGGGATTCGGTCACGGAGGGGCGGATCGCCCAGTGGTTCGTCGCGGACGGCGCGGCGGTGAAGGCCGACCAGCCACTCTTCGAACTGGAAACCGACAAGCTGACCGTGCCCGTGCCGTCGCCCGCCGCCGGCGTGCTGAAGCACCTGGCGAAGGTCGGCGACGTGGTGGCCGTCGAGAGCGTCGTCGGCGAAATCGACCCGGCCGGCATCCCCGTGGCACCGGCTTCCAAGCCGGTGTCTGGTACGCCCACCGGC
>JAYTTN010000727.1:0-13749 GCA_043745295.1 Fimbriiglobus sp.
GTGAGCGACGGTCGTCGAGGAAGACCGTCGCTCACGCTTCCGGCTCGGATCGATCCGAAGAACGGTTCAGCACGGAGTGTTCACGGATGAACGACACGATCAAGCCGCCGGCCCCGTTCGACCCGATCCCGGTGGGTGGCCCGGCCGCCGTCCTGGACATGCCCCGGACTCTGCCGTCGCCGCCGCGCCCGCCCCCCCGGCAGACGATGCCGCTGCCGCCGCTGCCCGACGCCGAGCCGCCGAAGTCGCACGCGCCGCAGCGCGCTGCGCTGCCGGTGGCCGTCGCCCCGGAGACGCCGCCGACGGCCCAGGCAAACCCGCTGGCCGGCAGCCCGCCGCCGAAGGCGAGCGTGTTCAGCGGCCTCGTCTGGGACTTGATCCGGCCGAACCGCGCGAAGGTGGCCGTCCTCGCCGGGCTGGGCAGCCTGGCCGTCGGGGCGTTCGGGTTGAACATGCTGTTCCCCACCTTCGGCACCACGCCGTCCACTGAACAGTCGAAGGTGAAACTCCAGATTCCCACCGAGGAACACAAGCCCCTCGCCGCCGCGCCGAAAACGCCCGCCCCCGGCGGGTGGGATCCCATCGCTCAAGAACCGAAGCCGCTGCCGCGCGTCGGGGAAGTCGGCCGCGAACCGACGAAGCCGGGCGAACTGCCGGCCTTGCCGGCTCTGCCGCTCCCCAGCGGGGCCGAACAACCCGCCTACAAGCCGCGCGAAGCGGCCGTGATGCCGATCTACGACCCGCACCTGCGGCCTGTCGGTGGCACCGGAGACACGCCCATCACGCCTGCGCCGTTACCGATTCCGGGTGGTCCGTTCGTCCCGGAGGCTGGTGGCGTGCCGACGCTGCCCGGTTTGCCGGCGGTTCCGGACTCTGGCGCGCCGAGGCCAGCCGAACCGGGGATCGGACTGCCGGGCGGACTCCCCGCGCTGCCGCCCGTCGGTGGTACTTCGGAGCTAGTGAAACCGACCCTGCCCGCCCTTCCGCCGGTGGTATCGACCCCGCTCGACGACAAGAAGCCGCTTCCGCTGCCCGGACTTCCCGGAGTCGGTGGCGATCCGCTGCCCGGCGTCGGCACGCTCCCGCTGCCCGGCGGAACAGGGGTGGGGCCGCTCGCCCTGCCGCCCGTGCCCGGCGACGTGAAGCCGTTCGACATGAAGCCGCCGCAACCCGAACCGCTCCCGCTCGGCACCCCGCCGGTGTCCGCGGCGAGGCCCGGCCACCTCGAACCGGTCGTCGGGGCCGGGGCCATCGGGTGGCCCACCGCGGGCGGTCCCGCCGCGACGCTGCAAACGCCGGTCGCCGAGGCGAAGACGGACTACGACGTGGACCTGCACCGCCCCCGCGCCGGCGACACCTACGCCACCGTCAGCAAGGCGTACTACGGCGGGGCGCAGTACGCCGGGGCGCTCCAGGCGTTCAACAAGAACCAGCCCATCGAGCGGCTCGGCGAGGTGCAAGTGCCGCCGGTGCACGTGATCCGCAAGTTCGCCCCGGCCCGCGCCGGCGACCCGGTGCCGGATCGCTTCTCGCCGGTTCGCCCGGCGGCCAACGACGACGGCCCGGAGTGGGGCGCGCCCGGCGCGGCCCAGGGCGGCCAGACGGTGTATACCCTGTTCAAGGTGCCGCGCCCGGGGATGACGCTGCGGGACGTGGCCAAGACCTTTTACGGCAACGAGCGGAACTGGGCGAAGCTGAACAACCCCCGCAACCCGAAGTTCGAACTCGACGAGGAGCTGCCCGTCGGCACCCAACTCCAGGTGCCCACGGAGAGCCTGCCGTTCCGGTGAGCAGTGGACCGGCCGGATTCGATATACTGATCCCGAATGTCCGCCGCGCTTCCGGGGTCACGGTGCCGCATGTCCGACGGGAACCACTTCGAAGCCGAATTGTCCGGAACCGTCACGGTCGTCCGCGTTCTGCCGGACGCGATCCAGTGGCTGCGCGGCCTCGCGGACACCAACGCCAAGGCGTTCGACACGGAGTTGACGGTCTTGCTGGACGCCGCGCCGGGGCCGGTGGTGCTGGACCTCGGCCGCGCGCCGTTCCTGAACAGCGAAGGCATCGCCGTGCTGATCCGCCTGTACCACCAGCTGCACGCCAAGGGGACGCGGTTCGGCGTCCGCGCCGGCGGCGAGATCGTCCGCGTGTTCGAGCTGACGAAGCTGGCCAAGCTGTTCCCGTGCGGGGCCGACCTGCCGACGGTGATCGCCCAAGTCTCGGCCGAATGAGCGACGGCGGGCGCGGTAGGTCAGATGTCGGCGTCGGTCAGGCGATCCTGCTCGGCGTGCTGGACGCGGAGGACGTTGACGGTATCGCCGGTGATCGTGAAGAGAATGCGATGCACGGTTTGAACTCCGCCGCAATCTCATCCATTACCTGCCGGAACGGTCTCCCGCGCCCCGCCTTCACGTCCTCCAGCGCCTCCCGCAGGATTTGCAGTTCCGTCGCGCGGTCGTGGGTGTCGGGCGGCGGGCCGAGGTCGTCTTCGTCCTGCGGATCGGGGACGAACCGGCCACGGGTGCCGGCCGGCAAGTCGGTGGGACGGTCCAACTCCACCACCCGGCCGTCCACGATGGTGCCGGTCAACGCGGTCGCGGTCGCGGTCACGGGCATGGGAAGTTCCTCCAGGTCGAGATCGCCGTATTGTACCCGCTGCCGGTCACGCGCCGTAATCGATGTCCTCGACGTTGGCGCGGTGCTTCAGGATGAAGTCGCGGCGGCCCTCCACCTCGGTGCCCATCAGCATCCGGAAGTACTTCTCCGCCTGCATGGCGTCGTTCATCGTCACCCGCAGCAGGGTGCGTTGCGTCGGATCGAGCGTGGTTTCCCAGAGTTCCTCGGGGTTCATCTCGCCCAGCCCTTTGAAGCGGGTGATCGTCATCCCCTTCTCGCCGGACTTGCGGATCTCGCCGAGCAGCGCCCGCAGGTGGCTCAGTTCCCGCGTCGCTTCGCCGGCGGTCAGGCGGAACCGCACCGGGGCCTCCCGCCCGGCGATCCGCTCCAGCGGGATCAGGTCGGCCGGGTCGAACCCGAACTCGGTCAGCTTCGCCACCGCCTTGTTCAGCCCCTTCACCTCGTGCCACTCGTCCACGGTGAAGCGGAACCGCTCGTCGGCAAGCTCCGCCGCCGTCTTGGGCGCGTCCGTCGTGGCCGCCGTCGGGATCACTTCGCTGACGGCCAGCTCGCGGCCGAGCTTCGTCCCCTGCTCGACGCGGAACGCCTCCACTTCGGCCTGCGACTGGAAGAAGTGTTCGCCCCGGCCGAGGTGGACGTGGAACTGCGGGAAGCCGGCCGGCGTCAGGCGGTCGCGGGTGAACCGGTCGAACGACTGGCCGCGCCGCTCGAGGATTTCCACCGCCTTCTCGATGTCGGCGAGCAGCGGCAGCAGTTTGGCCAACTCGTCCGCCGACAGCGTCCGCTCGGCGGGCCGCTCGCCGACCGCGGCCACGGTCAGTGTCGTCTCCTTCAACCCGCGCTTCATCAGCTCCTCGGACATCGTCTCCCGCGTCTGGACGAAGCGGACTTCCTTTTTGAGCGTCACCTTGAACAGCGGCGGGCGGGCGACGTACAGCCGGCCCTGCTCGATCAGCTTCCGCATCTGGCGGAAGAAGAACGTCAGCAGCAGGGTGCGGATGTGCTGGCCGTCCACGTCGGCGTCGGTCAGGATGACGATGCGGCCGTACCGCAGCTTGGACATGTCCTTGTCCTCGGCGTTGCCGATGTCCACCCCGACGGCGGTGATGAGGTTGGTGATCTCGGCGTTCTGGAGCAGCTTCTCCATCTGCGCCTTTTCGACGTTCAGCACCTTGCCCCGGAGCGGCAGCACGGCCTGGTACACGCGGTCCCGCCCGCCCTCGGCGCTGCCGCCGGCCGAGTCGCCTTCCACCAGGAACAGCTCGCTCTTCTCGCGGTCGCGGGTGGAGCAGTCCATCAGCTTGCCCGGCAGCCCGCCGCCGGACAGGATGCCCTTCCGCTGGGTGATGGCGTCGCGGGCCTTCTTGGCGGCGATGCGGGCCTCGGCCGACAGGGCGATCTTCTTGCAGATCCGCTGGCCGTCCTTGGGGTTCTTCTCCAGGTACTCGTTCAGCGCCTCGTACACCACGCTGCCGACCAGCCCCTCCGCGTCCGGGGTGACCAGCGCGTCCTTCGGCTGGTTGTTGAAGCTGGGGTCGGGGTGACTGAGGCAGACGACGACGGTGATGCCCTCGCGGAAGTCGTCCCCCTTCAGTTCCAGTCCGTCCTTGAACAGGCCGTTCTTGCGGCCGTAAGCGGTGAGGGAGCGGGTGAGGCCGCCGCGGAAGCCGGACAGGTGCGTGCCGCCGTCCTTGTTGTAGGCGTTGTTGGTGAAGCACATTTCCAGGCGGTTCTCGCCGTTGTTGTACTGCAGACAGACTTCCACCGTCACGCCGTCCACGAGCTTGTGGATGTAGATGGGTGCGTGTTCGACCGTCTCGCCGGTGTTCAAATAGACGACGTACTCGGCGATGCCGAGGTCGGTCTTGAACGTCTCCCCGCGGCCGTCCCGCTCGTCGCGGAGGGTGATCGACAGCCCCTTGTTGAGGAAGGCGAGCTGCTGCACGCGGGTGGTCAGGCGGTCGTAATCGAACGTGTGCGCGCCGAAGATCTCGGCGTCCGGCTTGAAGTGGACGGTGGTGCCGGTGACGCCCGCCGGGGCGGGGCCGATGTCGGTTAGCGCGGTGACGGCGTACCCCCGCTCGAACTTCATGTGATACACCCGGCCGTCCCGCCGCACCTCCGCCTCGCACCACTCGGCCAGGGCGTTCATCGCCTTCGCGCCCATGCCGTGCAGCCCGGCGCTCACCCGGTAGGCGGCGTTGTCGAACTTGCCGGAGTTCCCGGCGACGGTCAGCGCCTCCTCCAGGGTGGACTTGCCGGTGTCGGCCTTGATGCCAACGGGGATGCCCCGCCCGTCGTCCATGACCGAGATGCTGCCGTCCACGTGGACGACGACCGTGATGTTGTGGCAATACCCGGCGAGTGCCTCATCGACCGAGTTGTACACGACCTCGTAAGCGATGTGGTGCAGCCCGTCGGCGTTGGTGTTGCCGATGTACATGCCGGGGTTCTGCCGGATGTGCGCGGCGTCCTTCAGCGTCTTCATGTTGTCTTCGGTGTACGTCACCGAAGGGTCGATTGTGCCCGTGGACATGCCGCCTCCCGAACCGTGTTTGCGTACTGGAAATTGTACGGATTCCGGGGCCGCGGGGGGCACAAAACGGGGACAGCGGGGGTATTCGCGGGGCCGTTCGGTGGCTGGAGGGGGGCGACCGCCAGGGCGATTTCGTAAACTGGGGGCGGACGCGAGCGGTGCCTCGACTGCGGCGTCCGACCCCCCACCGGATGCGGCCCCATGGCACTGACGAACTGGCTGTTCGGCCGCCCCCTGGCGACCGACGAGGAGGACCGCCAGCGGGTCGGCGCGGCGGCCGGCGTGCCCATGCTCGGGCTGGACGCCCTCGGCTCCGCCGCCTACGGGCCGGAGGCGGCGCTCACCGTCCTGCTCGCCCTCGGCGCGGCCGGCGTCGCCTTCATCGGCCCCATCACCCTGATCATCGTCGGCCTGCTGTTCCTCGTCTATCTGTCGTACCGCCAGACCGTCGCCGCCTACCCGGACGGCGGCGGGTCGTACACCGTGGCCAAGCGCAACCTGGGCACCTGGCCGGGCCTGCTCGCCGCCGCCGCCCTGATGATCGATTACGTCCTCGTGGTGGCCGTCGGCATCTCGGCCGGCATCGGCGCGCTGGTGTCCGCCGTGCCGGACCTGCAACCGCACGCGGTGAAACTGTGCCTCGTCGTCCTGGCGATGATCGCGGCGGTGAACCTGCGCGGGGCGCGGGAGTCGGGGGTGGCGTTCGCCCTGCCGACGTACCTGTTCGTCGTGTCGCTGTTCGGCGTGATCGGGGTCGGGCTGTGGAAGACGCTGACGGCCGACGGCGCGCCGGTGCCGATGTCCCCGCCGCCGGTGCCGCCGCCCGCCGGGGAAGCCGTCGGGTGGTGGCTGCTGGCCAAGGCGTTCGCCAGCGGCTGCACGGCCATGACCGGGGTGGAGGCGGTCAGCAACGGCGTCACCGCCTTCCGCGAGCCGCGCGTCGCGCACGCCCGCCGGACGCTCACCGTCATCATCGCCATTCTCGCCCTGCTGCTCGTCGGGATCGCGTACCTCTGCCAGGCCTACGGCATCGCCGCCACCGAGCCGGGAACGCCGGGCTACGAGAGCGTGCTGTCCCAACTGGTGGCGGCCGTCGTCGGCCGGGGGGTCGTCTACTACGTCACCATCGCGGCGGTGCTGGCGGTGCTGTGCCTGTCGGCGAACACCGGCTTCGCCGACTTCCCCCGCCTGTGCCGGGCGGTCGCCCAGGACGGGTTCCTGCCGAGCGGGTTCGCCCACCGCGGCCGGCGGCTGGTGTACTCCCTGGGCATCCTCGTCCTGACGGTCCTGTCGGCGGCGCTGCTGGTCGCCTTCGACGGCGTGACCGACGAACTCATCCCGCTGTTCGCGGTCGGCGCGTTCCTCGCCTTCACCCTGTCGCAGGCCGGTATGGTCGCCCACTGGCGGACGGTTCGCGGGCGGCGGTGGAAGCTGGCGGCGGCGGTGAACGGCGTCGGCGCGGTCGGCACCGGGGCCGCGCTGCTGGTGGTGCTGGTGGCCAAGTTCGCCGACGGCGCGTGGGTGACGGTGGTGCTGGTCGGCGGGCTAGTGGCGGCGTTCGCCGGCGTCCGCCGCCACTACCGGAGTCTGGCGACGGAACTGACGACGGACGAGCCGCTCGACACCCGCGACCTGACCCCGCCGCTGGTCGTGCTGCTGGTGCGGGGGTGGTCCCGCATCACGCGGAAAGCCCTGCGGGTGGCGCTGCGACTCTCGCCGAACATCTACGCCCTGCACGTCGCCACCGACGAGTTCAAGTTGCAAGCGCTGGAGGAGGAGTGGGAGAAACTGGTGGCCGAGCCGTGTCGGGCGGCGGGCGTGCCGGCCCCGAAGTTGATCGTGGTCGTGTCGCCGTACCGCCGGCTGTACGCGCCGCTCATCGAGTTCGTCACCGACTTGGAGAAGTCCCACCCCGGCCGGGTGATCGCCGTCGTGGTGCCGGAGCTGGTGGAGCGCCGCTGGTACCACTGGCTGCTGCACAACCACACGGCGGCGGTCATCAAGGGCTACCTGTACTTCAGCGGCCTACGGCGGGTGACGGTGGTGAACGTCCCGTGGTACCTGAACGGGTGACGGCCGGGGGCGCATTGCTCCCGGCCTCGTGTGCCGCGGTCGGCGGTCACTTGGCGACCGTGACCGCGAACGTCACCGTGTTGTCGCCCTTCATGTTCTTGATCAGGAACTTGAACTTGCCGACCGCCGTCGGGGTGAACTTGACCGAACACTTCGGGCCGGTGGTGTCGTCCTTGCCAACCTCTTTCCCCGCCTCGTCGTACACGAACAGATGCACGTCGGTGTCCTTCACGCCGTCGGTCGTCGCCTCGAACTCCTTGCCCGCCTCGAACGACAGCAGGAGCGCCGCCTCGCCCTTGTCCTTCATCTCGATCTTCTTGGCTTTGAACTCCGCCCCCTTGCCTTCGTCGGTCGGCTTGACATCCTCCGCCCGCGAGACGGTCATCGCCAGGGTCATCACCGCCAGCACGCCGCCCGTCCGCCAGAACTTGCCAGTCATCGGTTGTTTACTCCTGTTGCGCCTCCGGCGGTGATCGCCGCAGGCCTTGCGCCCGCTTGGTTGGGCGGGGCGGTTCCCGGCCCCCGCCGCCGGGTGGCCGGGGGGGGAATCGCAATCGCCGTACCAGTGGCGGCGGATCGACGATCCGACACGGGAAACCCGATCCGGAATTCGGTGGCTCGCCCGGCGGTCGTGCGGAATGCCCGTGTCGGGTGGCAAATCGCACGGGCGAAGCCCGCCGTGGACTCTCGCGGGCTGGCCGAGCCGACGGCCGAACCCCTCCTGCCCGCCACAACCGGAACAGGAGGACGGCGGGAAGTTTGCCGGTGGCGGGTCGGCGGGAATTCGCGTGCTTCGCGGCGAATGGGGCGTCGAAGAAAGGAGCGTAATTTGACCGCGATCCGCCGGCGGGGAGCGGTCGTCGCACTCGCACCTACCGTCACGGAGTTCCCGGCCATGTTCCGCGCCAAATTCCTCCTGCCCGTACTCGTGGTGATCTCGGCGGTCGTCGTCGGATGCAGCCAGCGGCCGACGGCCGCGACGGGCGGCAACGACCGCACCCTCGAAACCAAGGTGGCGAAGCTGGAGAAGGACTTGAAGGGGCTGCAAGACGAGGCTGTCAAGGCGCGGGCCGAAGCGGCGCGGCAGGTCGCCGACGACGCCAAGCGGATTGCCGATGCCGCCAAGCAAGTGGCGGACCTGGGCAAGGAGCGGGACGAGCTGAAGACCCTGCTGAAGGCCCGCACCGGCGAGCGGGACGTGGTGCAGACGCAGTACGACACCTTCCGCAAGGAGCTGAGGGAGCTGGTCGGCAAGATGGACGCTGCCGCGAACGGGGTCGCCCCGCCGGCCGTCAGTTCCCTGCCCGCGCAGACATTCGCGCGGTGAATACCCCAACCCGGCGGCACGCGCCGCCGGGTTGCCGTCACACCTGGAACACCCCCGTCTTGAACGCTTTCCCGCTGTCGTACCGCGTGGCCACCTCGACGGCCGTCAGCAGCGCCGCGCGGCTGTCTTCGGGTGCGATGACGGCATCCACCCACAGCCGGGCGGCGGCATAGCGGATGTCGGTCTGCTCCTCGTAGCTCGCCTTCACCTTGTCCCGCAGCGCGGCCAATTCCTCCGCCTCCGGCTCCTTGCCCTGCCGCTTCATCGCTTGAACCTGCACGTCCAGCAGCGTCGTCGCGGCCTGGTCGCCGCCCATCACCGCGTACTTGGCGGTGGGCCAGGCGAAGAGGAAACGCGGGTCGAACGCCTTCCCGCACAGCGCGTAGTTGCCGGCCCCGAACGACCCGCCGGTGACGAGCGTGATCTTCGGCACCACGCTGTTGCTGATGGCGTTCACCAGCTTCGCCCCGGCCCTGATGATGCCGGCCTGCTCGCTGTCACGTCCGACCATGAAGCCGTTGACGTTCTGGAGGAACAGGATTGGCACCCGCGTCTGGTTGCAGTCCATGACGAACCGCGCCGCCTTCTCCGCCGAATCGACGTACAGCACGCCGCCGAATTGCAGCACCCCGTCGGCCGTCTTCACCCGCTTCCGCTGGTTGGCGACCACGCCGACCGGCCGACCGCCGAGCCGACCGTACCCGCAGATGAGGGTCTGCCCGTACTCCGCCTTGTACTCGTCGAACGGCGCGTCGTCGAGGAGCAGCTTGACGAGGTCGCGGCCGTCGTACTCGCCTGGCTGAGTGAATTGCTGGAACTCCGGGGCGAGCGGGGGGCGTAAGCCCCCTGTTGCTTCGAGATCAACAGGGGGCTTACGCCCCCCGCTCGCCAAGTCAGCCGGCAACATTCCGACCAGCCGCCGCAACCGCTCGAGGCACGCCTCGTCGTCCTTCTCGCGGAAGTCGATGGTCCCACTGATGCCCGCGTGCATGGCCGCGCCGCCGAGCGTCTCGGAGTCCACCACCTGCCCGATGGCGGCCTTCACCAGCGCCGGCCCGGCGAGGTACAGCCCGCTGCCTTCGGTCATCAGCAGCTTGTCGCACAGCACGGGCAGGTAGCCGCCGCCGGCCACGCAGTTTCCCATGATCGCCGCGAACTGCGGGATGCCGTCGGCCGAGATGACGGCGTTGTTGCGGAAGATGCGGCCGAAGTCGTCCTCATCGGGGAAGACTTCGTCTTGCAGCGGCAGGAACACGCCGGCGGAATCGACGAGGTAGACCAGCGGCAGGCGGTTCTCCATTGCAATGCGCTGGGCGCGCAGCACTTTCTTCGCGGTCATCGGGAAGAACGCGCCGGCCTTCACGGTGGCGTCGTTGGCGATCACCATCACCCGCCGACCGCTGACGGTGCCGACGCCCGTCACCACGCCGGCGCTCGGTGCGCCGCCCCAATCGGCGTACATCTGGTACGCCGCCCACAGGCCGAGTTCGAAGAACGACTCCGGGTCGCACAACTTGGCGATCCGCTCGCGGGCGGTGAGTCGGCCCTTCTCGTGCTGGCGGTCGATGGCCTTCACCCCGCCGCCGAGTCGAATCTGCGCTTCGATGTCCGGGAACGCGGGCATGGCGACACCAGTAGTTGACGAGCCGCGACCGCCAGGGAGCGGGTTCTTGGTCCGAGCCGGAAGCGTGAGCGACGGATTTGTTTGAAGACCGTCGCTCACGCCTCCGGCTCGGATCGGACAAGGGCGGTCGCGGCTCGTCGAAGAGGCCCGACCATTGTACGCCGGCGTACAATTCCCGCATGAACACCGTTCGCCTCTTGCCTTTCGAGTCACTGTCCGGCGTCGGCAACATGGCCGCCGATGAAGCCATGTTGGAGTCCGCCGCGCACGGGGTGGCGTCCTTCCGGTTCTACACCTGGACCGAGCCGACCCTTTCCCTCGGCTACTTCCAGCCGTCGGCGGATCGGCTGACGCGGCCGTCCTCCGCTTGGGTGCGGCGGTCCACCGGCGGCGCGGGCATCCTGCACGACCCGGCGCACGAGATCACCTACTCGTTCGCGCTGCCGCCCGGCGACGCCTGGCAGCCGGCGGGCGAATCGTGGCTGTGCCGCGCGCACCACCTGTTGCAGGATACCTTTCGCATCTTCGGCGTCGAGACGCGGGCCGTCATCTGCGGCGAGGAACAGAAGCTCGGCCCGGTGCTGTGCTTCCTGCACCAAACGCCGGCGGACCTACTGGCGAACGGCTCGAAGGTCGTCGGCAGCGCGCAGCGGAAGCTGCGCGGCTGCCTGCTCCAACACGGCAGCATCCTGCTGTCCCGCTCGCCGCTCGCCCCGGAGCTGCCCGGCATTGCCGAGCTGGCCGGAGTCAGGGTTGACCCACTTCACCTCCGCTTTCAAGTCTTGAAGCGAATCTACGACGCCTTCGGCGCGACGATGTTTCAAGAGCCGTGGACGGCCGAGGAGATTGCCGAGCGTGAGCGGATCGAGCGCGAGAAGTACGGCACGAGTGAGTGGAACGAGAAGCGGTAAGCCGGACGCGATTCACAGCACGCCTTTCGTACTCGGTATCCCACTGGCGCGCGGGTCCGCCTCCACCGCGGCGCGGAGGGCGCGGGCCACGGCCTTGAAGATCGTTTCGACGATGTGGTGCGTGTTCTTCCCGTGGTGCAGCACGACGTGGAGCGTTAGCAGCCCGGCGCTGCTGACGGCCCGCCAGAACTCCTCGGCGAGCTGCGAGGAGAAGGTGCCGAGCAGTTCGGTCGGGAAGTCGGCCGTCCAGACCAGGAACGGCCGGCCGCTCAGGTCCACGGCGGCGGTCACGAGCGCCTCGTCCATCGGCACCGTGGCGTCCCCGTACCGCCGGATCCCGGCCTTATCGCCGAGCGCCTGTGCCAGCGCTTTGCCGAAGCAGATGCCCACGTCTTCGACGGTGTGGTGGGCGTCGATGTGCAGGTCGCCGGTGCAGCTCACGGTCAGGTCGAACATCCCGTGTTTGGCGACGTGCGTCAGCATGTGGTCGAAAAAGCCGACCCCGGTGTTGACGGCGGCGGTGCCGGTGCCGTCCAACGTGAGTGACAGCACGATGTCAGTCTCGGCGGTCGTGCGGGTGATGGTCGCAGTGCGGGACATGGTCATCCTTACCACGCGCCGGCGCGGAACTTGATGTCGGTGATCGTCTGGCCGGTCAGCTTGGCCCGCAGAGTCGTCAGTAGCGCCCGCTTGCGGAACTGGGCCATCTCTTGCATCAGGACCGAGCTGCGGACTTCCACCTCCAGCACGCCGCGCTTCAGGGCCATGACCCGCGTGTGCGGGTTCGCCTCCGCGCCGACGGCTTCCGTCCACGCTTCCTCCAGCCGGCCGCGCTCGCTCTTGCGGCCCCACCCCCGCGCGACGAACAGCTTGCCGAGGACATCGGACAGGAGTTCGGGATGCGTCTCGCGGTAGATCCGCGGGCCGGGCATGGGGTCGGGCATTTTGAAGCCGGGAGTCGGGGAACAGGAGGCAGCAGTCAGGAGACGGGAAGCAGGGGACAGGAATCAAGAACTCGAGGTCAACAGGCAGGATGCAGTCATTCGATTGCTGGCTGTTCCTGTCTCCTGCTCCCTGCCTCCTGCTCCCTGCCTCCTGTTTCCTGGCTATCCGCCCCGTTCGCCCAGCGGCATGACGAGGTACAAGTACGACTCCGGGATGCGGAACAGCACCGGCTTGGTGTTGTCGGTGAACTCCATGACGATGGTCGGCTCGCCGTCGATGGCGCGGAACATGTCGCCCACATAGGCCGGGTCGAGGGCGAGCTGCACTTCGTCGCCGGTGTACTCCGGCAACGACATCTCGACTTCGGACGAACCGGCGTCGGCCCCTCTCGCTCGCAGGGTCAACTTGCCCGGCTCGAAGCGGAACTCGACCCGCTTGCTGTCCTCGTCGGTGGTGATGGCGGCCTGGCGGACCCGCGAGAAGAAGTCGGCGGCGGGCAGCGTCAGGCGGTTCACCAGCTTCTTCGGGATGATCTGCTGGTACGGCGGGAACTTGCCTTCCACCAGCCGGCTGTGGATCATCGCCCGTTCGGTCTGGAACATGGCGGCGTTCGGCCGCAGGGCCACGCGGATGAGTTCGCCGGCGTCGGACAGGTTCTTCTCCAGCAGCGTGATGGCCTTCAGCGGGATCAGGTGCGACTGCGGCTTGCCCTCGGCCTCGCCGCGGATGTCGGCCGGGGATTCGATCATCGCCAGCCGCTTGGTGTCGGTGGCGACGAAGCGGGCGGTGCCGCCGTGCGCCTCCCACAGCACGCCCGTCACGGCCCACCGCGCGCCTTCCTTCTTGTCCGCCGCGAACGCCGTCCGCCGGATCATCGTCCGCAACACGCCGGCCGTGAGTTCGTGGTACTGGCCGCCGGCGTCGAAGACGGGGATGTCCGGGAACTCCAGCGGATCGCCGCCCGGCAACTCGTACCGGCCGGTGCCGATGCGGACCAGCGTCTCCTCCTTGCAGTCGATGGAGATCTCCGGAGCGGTGGCTTCGCGGAGGATGTTGATGAGCCGGGCGACGGGCAGGATGGCTTCCCCGGCCCGGCTGACGGTGATGCCTCGCAGTTCGTAGCGGATGCCGATCTCGGTGTCCGTCGCCATGAGGATGAGCGCGTCGTCCTGCGCGATGGCCTTGATGTTGGCGAGGACCGGCTTGGTCGTGCGCGGGGCGACGGCCCCCTGCACCAGTTGGCAGGCGGCGAGCAGGGCGTCGCGGGGGCAAGTCACCTTCATGGGACGGGACTCGATAGGGAGGCGTGAGGAAGCAACGGGAGTGAAGATATTATTGCAAGTTCCCCGCGCGCTTTCCATTCGTCTTCGCCGGCCTCTTCCTTCTTTAATCTAACCTCATTTAAGAACACAGTAGCAGTAGTAAGGTGAAGCCGATCCGTGACGCGCACGGCGGGTATGGATGCGGGAAGGCGGGGAATTCAAGCAGTTACGGAAAGACGGCCCATGTGGATAAGCCGGCGCGCGGGTGTTGGCTGTCGGGCGCGCCGTGCCGCGCAATAGGGCCGCGTTGTTACAACCCGAAAAGCCGATTCAACTGGCGCTCCGGCGCGCCACCCGCGCGCCCGCCGCGCGGCGGGTTTTCCACAGAGGTGGCGAGTGCTGTTCTTGCGAGCCGCGACCGCGAGGGAGTGGCA
>JAYTTN010000728.1:0-3649 GCA_043745295.1 Fimbriiglobus sp.
TCCGGCTCGTCCGACAACCCCGGCGTGGCGTTCGCCATCGGCACGACCAAGACGAAGCCGTCCGGCGGCACCCCGTACCAGGCCGCCGTCACCGCCGCCGCCGCCCGCGCGGTGGTCGTCGCCACCGGGCCGCCCGGCGGCACGGTCATCATCACCCCGGCCAACAACGCCCTCCAGATTCGGCTGAACCGTCTGATCTCGCTCGGCATCACCGTGAATTCGGGCACCTACACGCTGAGCGACCTGACCGCCCTGGCGTCGCAGATCCAGTTGAAGATCAACGCCCACCCGGACAACGGCGGCAACCTGGTGTCGGTCGGCGCGAGCGGCGGCAAACTCCAGATCGCCACCCAGCAGTTCGGGTCGGCGGCGGCGGTGGCCGTCACCGGCGGGTCGGCGGCGGCCGACCTCGGCTTCCTCGGCACCGAGTCCGGCAGCGGCACCGACGTGGCCGGCCACTTCACCGTCGGCGGCGTCTCCGAGGCGGCCACCGGCAACGGCCAGGTGCTGTCCGGGCGATCCGGCAACGCCAACACCGACGGCCTTCAGGTGCGGTCGTCGCTGGCCGCCCCCGGCACCGCCAACGTGACCGTCACCCAGGGGCTGGCCAGCCGGCTGAACACCGTCCTCGACCGCTACCTGAACGCCGGCAGCGGCAAGCTGAAGGCGATCGACGACCAGTTCACCCGGCAGTCGGCCGACCTGGACAAGACGATCGGCCGGCAGAACGACATCCTCAAGAGCAAGACGGACGAGCTGACCCAGCGGTTCGCCGCCCTGGAATCCACGGTCAGCAACCTGAAGAACGTCGGCGCGGGCCTGACGGCCCTTCTCGGCAAGACCTCGACTTCCAACTGACGCGACCGCCGGGGGCGTCCAGTCCCGCCCCCGGCGTCCGCCCCTCCGCCCAACCCACGGATCGACGATGACCCCGTACCACCGCTACCGGCAGGCCGAACCGTCCGCGCACTGGACGCGGATGGACATGCTCCTGGCCCTCTACGACGGCGCGCTCGTCCGCCTGGACAAGGCGGCGCAGGCGCTCACCAACGGCGACATCCCCGTCGCCACCCCGTACCTGTCCAAGGCCCAGCTCCTGGTGAACGAGCTGGCCGCCGGCGTGCGGGTGGACGTGGACGAGGAGATGGGCACCAACGTGCTGCGGCTGTACGAGTTCGTGGTGAACGAGCTCCGCACGCCGCGGCTGGCCAACGTCCGCAACGCGGCGAAAGTGCTGACCACCCTGCGGGAGGGGTTCGAGGCGGTGCGGGAGGAGGCCAACCGGATGGAACGCGCCGGCGAACTGACCGCCGCCGACCGGCTTCAGATGGTATTGGCGACGGCGTGACGCCGTGCGAAAACGGAACGACGACGCAAGCCCGGAGCGGACCCCGCTCCGGGCTTGCGTCGTAAGCCATCACTTCGAGAAGTGAGCCGGGTGGGGGTCGAACCCACGACCCGCAGATTAAAAGTCTGCTGCTCTACCAGCTGAGCTACCGGCCCTGGTGATTGTGTGAAGGGAGATCGCGGCACCCCGAAAGGTTCGCCACACCGCCCCTCACCGATCAAAATCTTAGGGGCTGGGTGGCGAGTTTCCAGACCAAACCGGCGCTTTTCCTGTCGCTTTAGAACTCCTCCGCGCCGGTCGGCCACACGTCTTGCGGTTCGAAGCCGACCAGCGTTCGGGCCGGTTCCAGATCGTACAGCAGATGCCGCACCGGGTGGCTCGTCACGTACACCACGGCGAACGGCGGCAGTTTTCCGGCCCCCACGGCGGCGACGAAGAACCGCCCGGCGTCGCCGGGGCTGAGGTACACGTCCTGGTCGTCTGTCCGCGCCCGGAGCTGCGCCACCTGATCCGCGTCGCGCGGGCACCAGCCGAGGCGGACGGCGATCGCGGTCATCCCGTGGTTCTCGGCGTACACCCGCCCGACCGCTTCCAGAAACACCTTCGTGCAGGCGTAAAGGTACTTCGGGCGAACCGCCGCAGACGTTGTGACCGGCACGTTCCCCGCGTCCAGGTGGCCGTCGATCACCTGCCCGGTGCTGGCGAGGATCACCTTCCGCACGCCGGCTTTCCGCGCCGCCTCCATGACCCGGTAGCCGGCGAGGACGTTGTTCGGCAGCAGTTCGCTCTCGAAGTTGTCGCCGTCGTCCGGAGCCGGCCGGCGGGGGTACGAGGCGTCGTCCGGCGCGGCCGCGAGGTGGATCAGGCAGTCCGCGCCGGCGATGGCGGTTCGCAGAAGGGCTTCGTCCAAAATGGAGCCGACGACGCACGACGATTCCGGCAACCCCGGCGTCGGCCGGCGGTCGAACCCGACGACATCGTGCCCGACGGCAGTGAGCGCCGACACCGCCGCGCGACCCAACCGCCCCGCCGACCCGGTGACCAGAACCCGCTGCGACATGGAGGAGACCTCGGTAAGCAGAACCGGCCCCGCAGTCGAATCGGTCGGCTGTCGCGCCCTTCCCGTTTGGAGTCGAATCGAACGCCGCCCCAGCAGGCCGCAGAGTGCGACCGGGCCACGGGAGGAGTCACGACTGCGCGACGACTTTGGCGACCTCGGCGACCCGCTCCGGATTGCGCCCGCGCCGTTGCGACTGCACGGCGACTCCGCCGGGGCAGTCGCGGCTTATGATAGCGTTTCCGGCGAGCGGGACATAAGCCCTGTTTCTGCCCAACCGACACGTGGCTTACGCCCCCGCCCGCCAAGACCGCGGCCGAAACCACCCTGCCCGAAACGGTCCCCTCGCCGACGACGAAGACGGCGTCCGTCGCGCTGCCCCGGCTGGAGACAACCGTCGGGCTGAAAACACGCCGCCGGCCAATGGCGAGCCGGGATGCTGTTCCGGTGACGGCCCGGTGTCAGCCGAGGACGACCGCCCAGGCCAGAGCCAGCAGCACCGCCGCTGTCGCCGCCGCCGCCAGCGACGCCCACAGGAGGGCGTTCCCCCGCCGGTCGCGGCGCGGCCGCGTGCCGAGGCGGCGCGAGGAGGGGGAGTTCAGTCGGGGGCGGGTGACGGACACCGGGGCGAGTGGCAGCGGGGTGCGAGTGGCGACAGTCGGCGCATCGGCGACGAAGATGGGCAGGACCGACGACTGCGCCAGGTCGGGACCGGGCGGGGTCGCCGCGCCGGCCTCCTCGCTCCGCCGGTGCTTCCGTTCGCGCGCCACCGCCGCGAACACGTCGTCCGGGAAGCCCGCCGCCGGCACCGCGAACGGGGCCAGGGCGTCGGCCGCCGCCGCCGGCGTCGGGAACCGGTCCTGCGGTCGGCGGGCCGTCATGGTGGCGATCACGGCCGACAGTTCGGCGGGCACGTCCGGGCGGTGGCGGCGGATCGGCTCCGGATCGACTTGTTGCTTGCGGAGAAGGCGGGCGGCCGGCGTGCCCTCGACGAACGGCGGGCGGCCGGCGAGCAGGAAGTAGAGGGTCGCGCCGAGGCCGTACACGTCCGCCCGGCAGTCCACCGCCGAGCTGTCCACGGCCTGCTCCGGGGCCAAGTAGTCCACGGTGCCGAGGATCCGCCGGCCGGCCTCGTCGCCCGTCGTCAGCCCGTCGTCGAAGTCCGCGCGGACGATGCCCAGGTCGAGGATGCGCACCCCGCCGCGGCGGTCGAGCAGCAGGTTGGCCGGCTTCACGTCGCGGTG
>JAYTTN010000729.1:0-3643 GCA_043745295.1 Fimbriiglobus sp.
CGACGATGGCGTCGTCCACCACGATGCCGACGGCCAGCACCAGCCCGAACAGCGTCAGCGTGTTCAACCCGTACCCGAACAGCAGCAGGGCGGCGAACGGGTCGGGCCGGGTGCGGCGGGTGCGGGGCCGCTCGGGGCGAGCACGGGTCAGCGGTGCGCCGTCGCGGCGGCGACGGGCGGTCTCGCCGGACATCCGGGCCGCGCGGGCCGACGGGATTCCCCGGTCGGGAAAGTGCCGCCGCTTGCGGACGTGGCCGCCGGTGGCCGTCGCAGCCCTCCCGGTTCGCGGAGGCGGCCTCTGGCCACACCTGGCTCGGGAGGGAACTCGAGTTGTCGGCCGAAGGGAAAACTGGCTGACGCCCTACAGGAGGGATACTCCCTGAACAAGGTGGCACTCCAAAACCTCGGTGGGAAGGTGACTATCGGTGAGCGGGTTCGCTTGAACTGTAGCGGTCAAGTCTCGGAAGGTGTTACGAATGATCAAGAATACAACATCTACCAATCCGGTGGCGAGTCCCCTCGCCCACGGGTCAACAGTCGCGGCATTGATCGACCTCTGCATCGCGGGCGGCGAATTCTATACGACTACCACTGAAACTGTGGCCGGCAAAGCGATTCCTGATGCCATCATCGATTGCAGTCTTGTCATCAAATCGGCGACCGTCACCGTCGTGAAGAACAGCACCACCACCGGAGTGATCGGGAACTTGAAGGTTGAGAACGGAGGCGTGAGGTTCGAGAGCGGTGCTTTCAAACCCGTCGTCGATTGCGGCGTGAACGGCGAACCGATTCCCGCTAACGAGGCCAGTCCGGATCGCATCTCCAAGATCATTACCACCGGCGTTTTCCAGTTCAATGCGCCAACCGTCGCGGTCGAACCGCGCCAGTTGAACGTCGGCGTGGCTCGGATGCTTGTCGGCCGAGCGTGGAACGAGTTCTTGCACGGCGACGGCGGGACGGACATTCAATTGGCGGCGGGACAAGGGTTCGAGCCGGCGACATGCAACGCTCCCCTCGCGGGCACCAACTTCGTGTTCGATCCCGTCTACGCTCCCGGCACCACCACGCTCCTCGGCCTCAAACTGAAGTGGCAGGCCGGGAACTGACTCCAACCATCTCGTTCGGAACCCGATCCACAGGAGTTAATGCCATGACGCTTCTTCGACTGCTCCCGCTGGTGGCCATCCTCGTGGACGCAGCCTCGCCGACCGGCGGGAAGCTGAACGACCGGGACGACGTTCCCCCCCGCCGTACATGCCGGACGAGAACCTGTTCCAAACCCGCGCGGAGGTTCTCAACAAAGGCTGCGCTGTCTCGGTCACGAATCGAGTTCTGGTCCTACAGGTCATCCCGAACAAGTACGGGTGGTATCCGAAAGGTGGCCCGGATACGAGAGAAGTCGAACTCGTTCCGGCGCTCCCGCAGAAATACTACTTCCACCCGTGTATGTGGAACGGCGGGCTGGCCATCGATGCCACCGACAACTTCTCGTTCGCGGCGAACGATGTCCGTGTCGGCGACCTTCTCGCGATCGACTATGTCACCGACCCCCAGGATAACCACTGGGTGAACCGCATCCGCATCGCCCAACGGCCGGGAGGTGTGGTGCCACCCGAGCGCCGGAAGAAGGGAGTGGACATCGACGGGAGTACAACCGCCGAACGGCGAGAGGCCCGCCTCTGGCGCATCCACAACGCGAAGATGCAATAGCAACCCGGCGGCAAGTAACCCTTTCGAACCCCAGCCCGGCCAGGGTTCATCGATTCCCCGCTCGCGCCGTCACCGCCGCCGCGCGGATGAGCGGGCGGACCCAGCCGAAGGCGAGCGTCCACCGCAGCACCGTGCCGACCCACCGCAGCTTCGCCGACCGCCCCCAGTGGCCTTCGGTCAGGCGGTCCACGACGACGTAGAACACCGGCGTCAGGAAGATGCCGAAGGCGGTGACGCCGATCATGCCGGCGAACACGGCGATGCCCAGGGCAGTTCGCATCTCGGCCCCGGCCCCGGACGCGAACGCCAGCGGGGCGACGCCGAGGATGAACGCGAAGCTGGTCATCAGGATCGGCCGCAGTCGCTGCCGGCAGGCCGCCAGCACCGCCTCCCGCCGGTCGGCCCCCTCCTCCCGCTTCCACTTGGCGTACTCGACGATGAGGATGGCGTTCTTGCACGCCAGCCCGATCAGCACCACGAACCCGACTTGGGTGAACAGGTTCACGTCCTGCCGGGCGAAGTAGACGCCGACGAGCGACGACAGCACGCACGTCGGCACCACCAGGATGACGGCGAACGGCAGCGCCCAGCTCTCGTACAGGGCGGCCAGCACCAAGAACACCACCGCCACCGCCAGCAGGAAGACGAACAGGCCGGTGTCCTTCGACCGCTGTTCGATGAACGTCAGCTCGGTCCACGCGGCCCCCATGTTGCGAGGCAACTGCTCGTCGGCCAGCCGCTCCAGCACGGCGATGGCCTCGCCGCCGCTCTTGCCGGGGGCGACGCTGGCGGTGAGGGCCGCCGCCGGGTACATGTTGTACCGCGTGATGACGGGCGGGCCGCTGACCGCCTTCACGTCGCACAGGGCGCGGAGGGGGACGAGCGCGCCGGCCTTGCTCCGCACCTTCAGCCGCTTCACGTCCTCCGCCGCGTCGCGGTGCAGGGGCAGGGCCTGCACGTTCACCTGCCACGTCCGGCCGAATTTGTTGAAGTCGTTCACGTACCGCTGGCCGAGCGTCGCCTGCATGGTGGCGTACACGTCCAGCGGGGCCACCCCGTTCGCCGCGCAGGCGGCGAAATCGACCGCCACCAGCAGCTGCGGGGCGGTCACGCGGAAGGCGGTGAACACCTGCGTCAGGCTCGGCTGCGCCGCCCCCCGCTTGGCCAGCTCGTCGGTCTGCTCGTACAGCCGTCGCGGGCCGACCTCGCCGCGGTCCTGGATCATCAGCCGCATGCCGCCGGCGCGGCCCAACCCCGGCACCGCCGCCGCCCCGAAGATGTTGATCTGCGCCTCCGGCACCGCCGCCTCGATCCGCTTCCGCAGCGCGGGCACGATGTCGCGGGTGGCGTGCAACCCGTCCCGCCGCTCGTCGAACGGGTCCAGGATGATGAACATGGAGCCGAAGTTGGACCCGTAGGCGCTCAGCACGAACGAGTTGCCGGCGACGGCGTTGACGTGCCGGACGCCGGGCGTCTGCTTGGCGAGGACGGCCACCTTGTCGATCACCGCCCGCGTCCGCTCGGCGCTGGCCGCGTCCGGCAACTGCACGCTGGCGATGAGGAACCCCTTGTCCTGCTCCGGGATGAACCCGGTCGGCAGGCGGAGGGCGTCGGCCACCTCGGCGAAGTCGAACGCCGGCACGTCGGTGCCGGCGAACGGCAGGCCGAACGCCGGCGTCACCAGCCGGCCTTTCTCCAGTGGCGCGCCCTGGTACCACCAGGCGGTGAACGCCAGCATGCCGCCGTACCCGACCAGCACCAGCACGGCGACGCGGAGCAGCCGGCCGACGGCCCAAGTGTACGCCCGTCCGCCCGCGTCGAAGGTCCGATTGAACCCGCGGAAGAACCAGCCGAGCAGCCCGTCCAGCACCCGCTGCGGCACGTCCGGCGTGGCCGCCTTCGGCTTCAGCAGGATGGCGCACAGGGCCGGCGA
>JAYTTN010000730.1:0-13654 GCA_043745295.1 Fimbriiglobus sp.
ACATCCGCAGCCGTCCGGCGGGGGCTCGCGGGTTCGTCCCGATCCGCGGTCGGCGGGTGGTGGAGCGCACGTATGGGTGGCTCGGGCAACACCGCCGGCACGCGAAGGATTACGAACGAAGTTATCCATCGAGCGAGGCACAAGTATACATATCGAGTGCGAGACTGATGGTGAGGCGGCTCACCAAGACGACCCCAACACCCGGTTCTGCCGCCGCCTCAACCGCTCGGATTCCCTGCCTCGCCGCGTGAAACAATCCCGTATGGCCTCTTGGCCAAAATGGCGAGAACTTGGTGTCAGCAGGTGGAGATTCGCGCGTCAAATTCGAGAAAATGTACATACGCCCAAGAAACAGTACAAAGCTCGTTTTCTATATCGATTGCTATTGACGATTCAAACGGCGGGGGCACCAGTCAACTACTCATCCCTCACACGCTATCCAATTGCTTGCAGGACTGATGCGAGGAACGCATCCCATCGCAGGCCTACCGCATGCGGATGCCAGCGAAACGCAGATTCAATCGTGTTCGGTACCGTTTGGTCCTGCGCGGGTGAATCGTCCCACTCCCGCTGAACCGCCGCCACCCACAACCGCACCTTATCGGTAGCCGGCGGGATGCGACTCTCGGGTGTGACGCCGTCGAAAATCGGCAGGCACACACCTCCACCGTCGCCAACCACCTCGGAGGGCGGCCGGGTGTCCGGCCCCGGAGGCGGCCCCGCCGACCTCGGCGTCCAAGCTCTTCTTCCGGGTGCGGATCCGGTGATCGCGGACGCCGAGTTGGCGGGCCGCCTCGGCGAACGAGTACCCCCGCTCGGCGGCTTGGGCCTTCATCCCAACCGAGGCGGCAAGGTCGGTGACGCACAGTTCGTCGGCCCGCACCAGGGCGTGCAGGAGCCGCAGCCGAGTGTCGTTGGCGAGTACCTTGAAGACCGCCGCCGAGCCGCCGGTCTGAATCGGTGACATCAAGGGCGGTCCTTCAGCGGCGGCTGTTCGCAGCAATCGGTTGCCGACCGTGGTTTCGGCTTGCTCATGACGCTTACTCCACAATTACACTACTCAGTGTAATTTGATGCGGCAAGACGCCCACATCATTTGTGACGGACGGTCGAAGTGAGAGCGGGGTCGGTTACGGCAGTTCCACCCCGAACACGTTGTTGAACCGGGTGGTGAAGTTCGCCTGGGCGGTCGTGGCTGCGAGGAGTACGAGGTGCGCCGGGGACAGTGCGGCCTTGAGCCGTTCCATCACGTCGTCCGCGATGCGGCCCCGGCGGGTCCACTGCTCGGCGAACCGGAGGATGTCCTTCTCCAGCAAGTTGTACGCATCGCTGTCTTCAAACGACCCGAGGTCGCGGAGTTGCCGGTCGCTCACCCCGACCCGCTGGGCGGCAGCTTCGTGGTAGTGCCAGCAAACGTGGCAGTCGGCCATCTGCGTCACCTCGAGGTAGGCCAGTTCGCGGAACTTGGCGTCGAGGTCGGTGCGGATGGCCTGGGCCATCGAGACGGCGGCGTCGAGGACGCGCGGGGCGTGCGCGAACGTGCGGTACATGTTCGGCACCTGCCCGAGCTTCGTCTGGAGGGCGTCGAGGGCGGCGCGGGCCGGGCCGGACTCCTCGTTCGACAGCGGCGGGACGTGAGGCATGATCGTTCTCCGTGCGGATCAGGAACGGCTCTGGCGGAAAGGCCGTCGCATGACCATTCCCCAGTGCCAGGAGCAGCAACACAACGACTCGTCGCGGACGAACTCCAACCCGGCGGCTTCGCCCCAGGCCCGGCATTGTTCGGCAGTCGGGCGGATCGGCATCGACGGGCCGCGCGGGGTCGGGATGTCGGTTCGCCAGTGGATGACTCCAGCGCAACCGCCCGGAACCAGAACCCGGTGGGCTTCTCGAAGTAGACCGACTGGGTCTTCGATGTGGAGGATGTTGAACAGCATGACGTAGCCGACGCACTCGTCGGCCCGCCCGCACCCCGACGCGACGAAGTCCCGAACTTCCGTCGAGAGGTTCGCCAACCCCGCCCGGTTCGCCCGCTGCGCCGTCGCCGCCACCATGTCCGGCTCGATGTCGAGGCCCAACACCCTGCCGGCGACCAACTCGGCAGCCGGGACGGTGAACGTGCCGTACCCGCACCCGAACTCGACCACGTCGCCGCACGGCCCGACGCAGTCCATCCGCTCCAGAATGCAGCGGGGGTTGAAGAACGTCTCCCAGTACGAGTCGTCCGGCATCCCGCTCTCTCTACCTTTCATTTTGGCCCCCTCCCTTCTCGCCCCCCTGCAACAGCCGCAGGCCGTTAAAGATTACGAGTAGGGACGCCCCGGTGTCGGCGGCAATCGCGGCCCAGAGCGACGAGTACCCGGCGAACGTGAGGATCACGAACACCAACTTCACACCCAGCGAGAAAGCGACGTTCTGACGGATCACCCGCATCGTCCGCCGGCTGTGGCGGATCAGCCACGGGAGCTTGCCCAGGTCGTCGGACATGAGCGCCACGTCAGCAGTTTCGATGGCCGCGTCCGTCCCGGCGGCACCCATAGCGATGCCGAGGCTGGCCCTCGCCAGGGCCGGCGCATCGTTCACCCCGTCGCCGACCATCGCCACGGTGCCGAACTCGGCGACCAGTGCCTCGACCGCCGCGACCTTCTCCTCGGGAAGCAGTCCGGCCCGCACATCATCCACCCCGGCTTCGGCTCCCACCGCGCGGGCGGTCGCCTCGTTGTCTCCGGTCAGCATGACGACCCGCACCACGCCGAGGTCCTTCAGTTCGCGGATCGCGTCCTTCGCCGCCGGGCGGACGGCGTCGGCCAGGGCGATCAGGCCGCAGACGTGTTTCTCGTTGCCGATCACGATGACCGACCGGCCCGCCCCGGCCATCGCCGCCACCCGCCCGCGAACGTCGTCCGTCTCCTGGCCACGCTCGGCGAGGTAGCGGGGCGACCCCGCCCAGAATTCGCGGCCCTGCCACCGCCCCACGGCCCCCTTGCCCGGCACGGCCCGCAGGTCTTCGGCGGTCGTGACGTTGATCCCTTTCACCTTGGCGTACTCGATGACGGCGCGGGCCAGCGGGTGTTCGCTGCGGGCCTCCAGCCCGGCGGCCCGTTCGAGCAGTTCGGCCTCGTCGTGGCCGTTGAGCGGCACGACCTCCACGACGGCGGGCCTGCCCTCCGTCAGCGTCCCCGTCTTGTCCACGGCGACCGCCTTCAATCGGGCCGGCAACTCGATGAACATGCCGCCCTTCACCAGCACGCCGTTGCGGGCGGCGGCGGTCAACGCGGCCACGATGCTCACCGGCGTGGAGATGACTAGCGCACACGGGCAGGCGATGACCAGAAGCACCAAGGCCCGGTACACCCACTCCCACCACCCGCCGCCGAGCAGCGGCGGGACGACGGCGACCGTGACCGCCAGAGCCATGACCGCCGGCGTGTAGATCGCCGCGAACTGATCGACCCACCGCTCGGACGCCGCCCGCCGCGACTGCGACTCCCCGACCATGCGGATGATGCGGGCCAGGGTCGTGTCGTTCGCGGCGCGGGTGACAGTCACCTCCAACACGCCCTCGCCGTTGATGGAGCCGGCGAACACGTCGTCGCCGGGTTGCTTCGGGGCCGGGCCGCTCTCGCCGGTGATCGGGGCTTGGTTGACGTGGCCGCTCCCCTTTGCGATCTTGCCGTCGAGGGGGATGCGTTCGCCGGGCCTCACGACGATGACCGCCCCGACCGCCACCTCCTTGACCGGCGTATCGCGTTCGGGTTCGCTCCCGGTGACGACCCGAGCCGTGGGCGGGGCGAGGTCGAGCAGGGACGCCACCGCCCGGCGTACCCGCCCGACGCTCCACGCCTCCAGCTCCAGCGACAGCGCGAACAGGAACGCCACCGTCGCGGCCTCGGCCCACTCCCCGATGACCACGGCCCCGGCGACGGCCACGACCATCAAGAGGTTCATGTCGGGCCGCAGTCGCTTCGACGCGATCCACGCCTTCGGCACGACCAGCCACAACCCGGAGAGCATGGCCAGCAGGTAGCACGCTTCCGCCGTGACACCCGGCTTCGCGGTCCACCCGCCGGCGAGGTGGAGAACCGCCCCCACGCCGGACGCCAGCCCGCTCATCACGGTAAAAGTGGACCGCCCCCGCCCCGCCCAGAAGCCGAGTCCCTTCTCGCCGACCTCGCCCTCACGCCACGGCTCGGCCCGCATCCCGGTGCGGGCGACGGCCTCCACGATCTTCTCGGGGGCAACCTCGTCGGGGCCGGCGTTCACGATCATGCGGGCGTTCAGGATGTCGAAGGCGAGGCGGTCCCCGCCGCCGACCACAGGGCCGACTTCCCGCTTCAGGACGGCCACCTCCTCGGCGCAGTCCAGCCCCTGAATCTTGAACTCCTGGCGGGCATTCGTCGGCGTCATCTCTGTTCCTTCGGGCGCGGGTTGTGGGTTGCCGTGTCCAATAATTCGGTGGGGTGTGGCAATGGATGTTGGCGATTCCAGGCGAGCGGGGGGCGTCAGTCCCCTGTTTCCTCGGGAATTTTAACTCGACAGGGGGCTGACGCCCCCGCTCGCCAACATCCGCTGCCGCACCAGTCGCTCGACGGCCGGACGCCGGCCCGGGTGTGCCGCGAGGGCCGAAGCGGAAAGGAGAAGAGGCGGCGAAGGAGTCGCTAACTTGCCCCGGTTGTCGGTCTCGACAATGGGGTCCACTACAGTGGCCGGTTCGGTACGAGTCTCCGCGCCTCGAATTGCGTGCGCATGTCTCTAAATCGTCGTGCGTTTTGTTCGACTCGTCCGTCAGTTAGCCCAAGTCGTTTTGCGGCTTCTTCTTCAAGAGTTGTCAGTTCATAGGCTCGCTCTAGCGTATTGCCAGTCGCTCGAAACCACGCATGCGCGGCCTTCCTGAGTTCTTCGAGTTCCGCCAACCCGCTCGGATCAACAGCGTTCGTCGGGTCATTGCCGACGTAGCGGTACAGGTTCGAGTCGCCGGTGGCGAACGACAGCGTGCCCGAAGGGGCGAGGGGGGAACGCCGCGCAGATCGCCGAACCACCCAACGCACCGTCCGGCTGCGGTAGCGGGACCGGCCGAACGGCGTGCAGCTTCGACCGCCAGTCGTTCGCGAGCGGTCCCAGCGTGTCGGGGTGGCCGGCTTCGGACGGTTCGAATCGCTCGGCGGTGGCGTACGGCTTGTCCCGCGCCGAGTCGTCGATGACGGGGATGCCGTCGTCCCATCGCACCTGCCGGCTCGGCGTCCGTCCACAGGCGGCTTCCCAGGCCTCGCGGCCTGGGCTGATGGAACGAGCCTTTCAGGCTCGGAAAGCAAAAGGACGCGACACGGCACCCGGCGGGGAGAGGTGTTCCGTCCGCGCCGCTACGGTTGCGGATCAAAGCCACACCGCCAATCAATTCCCCGACGGGCACAGGAACTGCCACGCCGGGGGCAGCGGCGGCATCACCTTCGGCTGGTCCGGACGGGGGCGGGGCTTCTTCGGGTCGAGGACCGGCACGCACTCCACCGGCGGGATGACCAGCGGCACGCGCAGCGCCGACGCGGTGAGGATGGCGACCACGTGCTGGACCGTGGCCGGCGCGTCCGGCACGCTCGGGTGCCGGGTGCGGTGGACCACCATCGTCTCGGTCGGCTGCAACCGGGGCGACAGCCGCCAGTGGTGCGAGCGGATCACCAGCGACGGGAAGGCCGCGTTCGTCAGGTCGGCGTCCTCGGCGGCCGGGTCGATGAAGATCACGCGATCCAGCGGGATGTGTTCGCCCGCCACCTGGCAGGCGAGTTGCCGGAGTTGGTCGGCGGCGGTGCCGTAGCCGATCAGCACGAAGCGGTTGTCGGGGTCTTCGCGGTGCAGGCGGTGCAGCTCGCGGCGGAACCACTCGCGGTCGAACCGCTGGGCGTAGTAGACCTTGGGGAAGCCGGCCGCCTGGATGGCGTCTTTCAACTCGGACAGCCCGCCGACTTCGAGCAGGTCCGCGCCGTTCATCAGGAACACGTTCACCCGCGCGCGGGCCGGGGCGACGACCGCCACCTCTTCCACCGGCCGCAGGCTCTCGGCGTAAGCCTTGTGCGGGCAAGTGGTGCAGCCGGCCGAGGCCAGGGCTGCGACCCCGAACAAGCCCGCGAATACGGTTCGCTTCGCCAGCATGGCTCTCTTCCCCCGGCACCGGCGAGCGGGGGGCGTCAGCCCCCTGTTTCCGCATCTTGAACAGGGGGCTTACGCCCCCCGCTCGCCTTGAATTGCGGAAGTCCCTACGCCTGTCGAAATCGGCGGAGTTGCCCGGTCGGGTGAAGCGGAACCATTTTATCGATCCTGCACGATTGACCGAATGCGCCAGAAGTGCCGATTGCGGAAGATGGGCAATTCGACGAAGCCACAACTCGACGCTCGCATTCCGTTCAAGTCGTTCGCGCGCCTTGGCCGAAGTCCTTGCGAACTGGCGGATCGGGTGATCCGGCCCGCCACCAGGGCCACAACCGGTCGGCGAACCAGAGAGTGCTGCCGACGATTTGCACGATCCAAAGCGACGCGACGGAGTGGTCGAGCCACGCCCCTTGATACCAGAGAAATCCGCCGACGAGGAAGCTCCAAAACCCGAGCGTCAGCAGGTGCCCGAGGTAGTTCGGTTCGTAACGGAGCGCGACGGCAATGGTGTAAAAGCCCGCCGCGAGCAGTGGGATGAACCAGCGGATGGAAGTGCAGATGCCGCCGTACCCGGTCGAGCCGACCGCGTAGATCGAAACCGTGGCGAGGCACCAAACGAAGGCAAAGAGCAGTTCCGGCCACTCTTCGACTTCGCGGTGCCGCCGACAGAGGACGAGCAGAGCCGGGAGGAGCAAAAGCAAGGGCAGGTTGTTCAGAAGGAAGCTGCGCTTGCTCAGGAACAGCATCTCGGCGGCGTAGGTGATCGTCCCCCACACGCCTTGATTTCCCCAAACCCCGGTGAGATTCGACTCGTCGAACGGACTTCCCGGCCACCGGTAGTATTCGGGCACGGCGCTGTACGGGCCAATCGTGCCGCCGATCTCGTAGGTCACGATGTGGTGGAGGGCCAGCCAGGGCACCGCGCCGAGGGCGAACAGGAGGACGGAACCGAGCGAGCGAGTTCGATACGCGATCAGGGCGACCGCGCCGATCAGAGGCGGTCCCGCCGCTTGATCCAAGGTGTACCCCAAGCCCGCGAGGCAACCCGACCCGAGCGCCAGCCACGAGTGCCGGCGGTTGGGGTTCCTCGCCAACGTGTCCAGCCCCAAGAACAGAGGGGCCGCCACGCCGAGCAAGGCGATGTGGTTATTGACATTCCGCATGTAGGGGAGGGCGAGCGTGCCGAGCGCGAAGAGGGCGGTCAGGAGCAATCGCCGTTGCAAAGTGACGGGCGTCTTCCCGAACAGTCGCCAGATCGAGAAGACCGCGACGACGTAGGCAACCCCGGCCGTGCCTGCGGTCAGGACTTTGCAAAAGACGTCGGGCTGTCCGTGGACGGTCAGGCCACTCGCGACTTGCGCCGAGCAATACACCGCGGCCAAGATGAGCGCCAGGACCGGGCCTTTGTCCGAATAGAAATGCCCCCCGATCAACACCTTGTCCACCGTCCCGTTTTCGAGTTCGACCACGCGCGAGTTGTAGGGTTCCGGTTTTCCGGCCTCCGGCCGGGGAACGACGAATACGGATTGGTCGATGGCAAAGGTGGATCGATCCACCAAGCTTTCGGCGGCGGCGAAACGGCTGCCGTCGCTGGCGCTCCCGGCGTAGTCGAAGGCGCTGAGGGCGGCGAGGAGTGCGGCCACGCCGACCACGGCGACCCCGATCCGCCAATGGCCGCGCGCCAATACTTCGCGAAGGTGTGTCGTCGCCAATTCGATGGCCTCCACCGATTGGTTGAGGGAAGTTTCCCGGCCGCGACGATTCGATTATTGGTGAGGCGGGCGTCGGAAACGTCGCCGAGGCTTCCGGCTCGGAACGTCAGCGCGCGGCGGTGATGCAGGGTGTTGGCGGGGCGTTGACGAGTTCGAGGTTGTAACGCTTCTGGCCGGTCTCGGTGGGGTATTCGCCCGTCAGGCAGGCGCGGCAGAGGCGTTCGGGCGGCAGGTCGATGCAGCGGGCCACGGCTTCCAGCGGCAGGTACGCCAGGCTGTCGGCCTTCAGGTCGGCGGCCATCGCCGCCAGTTCCTCGCGGGTGGGCGTCGGCCCGGCCATGAATCGCGGCGCGTAGAGCTGGTCCACCGTGGACATGTCGATGCCGTAGAAGCACGGGGCGACGATGGGCGGGCAGGCGACGCGGACGTGAATCTCCTCCACCCCGCCGGCCTCCTTCAGGAACCCGAGCAGGTTCTTCAGCGTGGTACTCCGGACGATGGAGTCCTCCACCAGGATGACCCGCTTGCCCTCCAGCACCTCCCGCAGCGGGGTGAACTTCATCCGCACCTTGTCGCCGCGGTTGCCGGCCTCGATGAACGTGCGGCCGACGTACCGGTTGCGGATCAGCCCCTCCTGCGACCGCAGGCCGAGGGCGAACGCCATCGCGTCGGCGGCCGCCTTGCCGGTGTCCGGCACCGGCACGACGATGGTGTTCCCGTCGTTGTAGTCGAAGAGGTTCATCTCCCGTTCGAGGACGGCCAGCTCCTCGCCGAGCCGCGACCGCGACAGGTAGACGCTGCGGTCGTCCAGGGTGCTGGCCACGTTGGCGAAGTAGACCCACTCGAAGAAGCAGTGGGCGACCGGCCGCTTCGGGGCGAACCGGCGGATCGACAGTTGGTTGTCCTGGATCAGGATCATCTCGCCCGGCTCCAGCGAGCGGATGTCCTTGAACCCCATGTTCAGCAGCGGCACGCTCTCGGAGGCGGCGGCGAACAGCGGACCGTCCACGGCGTAGCACAGAGGGCGGATGCCGAGCGGGTCGCGGAGGACGACCATGTCCCCCATCGCGTTCAGGAAGACGAGGTTGTACGCGCCGTCCAGCTTTTCGCTGAGGGCGGCGAACACCTCCACCAGATCGGGCCGCGTGTCCCCCCGCAGGCCGTGCGCGATGAGGTGCATCAGCACCTCGGTGTCGTTGTCGCGGGTCAGGTGGTAGTCGTCCAGCGCCAGGACTTCGGCCCGCAACTCGTCCAGGTTGGCCAGGTTGCCGTTGAACCCGAAGGCGAACCACTTCCACTTGCATCCGTGCCGCCGCTCGTACGGCTGGGCGTACCCGCGGCCGGTCGGCCCGCAGGTGGCGTAGCGGACGTGGCCGATGGCCGCGCGGCCGCTGTACTCGTCCATGATGGACTCGTACTTGTGCTCGTGGTTGGTGCGGAACGCCTCCGACACCGGGCCGAGTTCCTTGTAGGTGTCGATCAGTTGCCCGCGGTCGGGGTCGTAGGACGACATGCCGGCGGCCAGTTGCCCGCGGTTCTGGAGGTCGAGCAACATGCGCGGCATCAGCCGCGACACCTGTTCCCGGTCCCCGGACCACGCGGCCGGTTTGATCGCGCCGCCGAAGTGATACAGGGCGGCGATGCCGCACTCGTGTTGCAACTCGTCCATGGCACCGCCGATGCGAGGAGAGGGGGCCGCGACCGACCGCACGCGAGTTCTATCGGAATGATAGACCGGGCGGTTGACGGGAACAGGGAAAAGTGGCGGGGCGGGAACGGTGTGGCCGGGTCGTTTTTGGGTTTTGACAAGGTGGGAGACCCCACCCCGTGGAGCCGCCGGCGGACGGTGTTCGCCTTCTGTCCGAGGAGGGCGGCCAGGTGGACGACGACGGCGGTCAGGTGGACGGCGTGGGCGATGGCCATGCCCTAGCTCCACTCGGCCAGACTCCGGGCGTGGGCGGCGGGCAGGTCGGGGAAGCGGGTGGCGACGTGGGCCACCCAGTCGTACAGTGGCGTGTGGCGGGGCGTGGGCGTCGGCCGTGACGGAAAGTGCGGTAACTCTCAGTCTGCGCGACACTTGTGCCCCGCCACTCCCACACCTACCCCTGACAGGGAGCCGGGGGTGAGGGCCGAACCGCCTCACGGGTAGAATTCCACCTGCCACACGCCATACCGTACCTCGGCGGGCCGCGTCCACGTTTCGCGGTCGCGGCCCCGAACCGGCCTGTCGTCCGGGGTGTCGGTGACGGTACCTTCTTCCCGCCCAACTCCCCGCAGAGCCACGCCGTGACCGAAGAACAAACCCCGCCGGCCGTCATCAACTTCTACTCGACCACGGGCGAGTACGGCGGCTTCTCGAACTTCAGCCGGCACCGCGTCCACCTGAAAGGCAAGACCTGGCCGACCACCGAACACTACTTCCAGGCGCAGAAGTTCGCCGGCGAGCCGGACGAGGCGGAGGTCGGGCGGGCGAAGACGCCGGCCCTGGCCGCGCGGATGGGTCGCGACCGCAAGCGGCCGCTCCGCCGGGACTGGGAGAGCGTCAAGGACCAGATCATGCTCGACGCGCTGCGGGCGAAATTCGCCCAGCACGACGACCTGCGGGACATCCTGCTCGGCACCGGCGACGCGGCGCTGGTCGAACACACCGTCAACGACAGTTACTGGGGCGACGGCGGCGACGGCTCCGGCAAGAACCGCCTCGGCGTCCTGCTCATGCGCCTGCGGGCGGAGCTGCGCCCGGACGCCGACGGGGAAAGCGCCCCGCCGAGACGCGGGTAGGCGTCTCCCCCGCGTTCGCCGGTACAATGCCCCTCGCGTCTCCGCCCGTGCCCTCGCGATTGGCCCCCGATGACCCCTCCCCGCGTCCTCATCCTGTTCAACCGGCCGGTCCTGTCGCCGGGCCACCCGGACTACGAGTCCGAGGCCGAGGTGCTGTACTCGGCGAAGGTCGTCCGCGACAGCCTGACGGCGCTCGGCATCCCGCACGACGAGTTCGGCATCACCGACGACCTCGCCCCGCTCGTCAAACGATTGAAGAAGGCCGACTTCGACGTGGCGTTCAACCTGTACGAGGGGACCGCCGACTTCTCCGTCACCGAGGTCTACCTGACCGGACTGCTGGAGTGGCAGCGGATCCGCTACACCGGCTGCCCGTCCAGCACGCTCGTCCTGGCACGGCAAAAGGTGCTGGCGAAGACGCTGTTCCGCGACGCCGGCATTCCGACGCCGCCGTTCGCGGTGGTCGCCGAAGGGCAGCCGGTGCCGACGCCGGACTTCGACTTCCCGATGATCGTGAAGCCGGCCAGCGAGGACGCCAGCATCGGCATCGATCAGGCGGCGGTGGTGACGGACGGCGCGGAGCTGGCCGCGCGGGTGGCGTACATCCACGAGCAGTACGGCCAGCCGGCGCTGGTGGAGAAGTACATCGCCGGGCGGGAAATCCAGGTGTCGGTGATCGACCTGAACGGCACCGGCGAGCCGCTGGTGCTGCCGCCGTCGGAGATCGCCTTCGCGCCGCCGACCGCCGGCCGGCCGTGGCCGATCTACACCTACACGGCCAAGTGGGACGAGACCAGCGACGAGTACAAGAAGGCCCCGGTGAAGGTGGGCGTGCGGCTGCCGGAGGCCGCGTGGGAGCGGGTGTCGGACGCGGTGACGCGGGCGTACCACCTGCTGGACGCCCGCGATTACGCCCGCGTGGACTTGCGGCTGACCGACGCCGGCGAGCCGTTCGTGCTGGAACTGAACCCGAACCCGTCGATCACCAGCATCATGATCGACGAGGGGCTGCCGGGCGTCGGGTTCACCTACGACCGGTTCATCGGCGCGCTCGTCCGCAACGCCGCCGCCCGCACCCCCGGCCCGGCGGGGGCGCGGCGGAAGCGGGGGTAAGCGAAAGTGAAGATGGACCCCGTGGGTGTTGCGTCGCCGTGCATGGCATTGCCGACTGTCTTCACGCCGGAGGCGTGATTGCCGGTCGCCAGGTGTGACACACGAACGGAGTGAGCGAAAACCCTGGAACTTTGCTTCCGAAAAATTCTCCCGTCGCGCAAAATCCCGGACGGCCGCCCGCGAATGACACGATAGCTCGCACTCCAGATTCCTGCCGTTGGGAACCACCGTCATGGTCCTCCGCTTTCTGTTCCACGTCGGCCGGGCCGTTGCGCATCAGGGCGTGGGGAAGATCGCCGGCGCGATGATCGACCCGACGCTCGCCTCGGCCGGCAACCTGATCGGCCAGATCGGGGCCGACGCCTGGGCCGGGCTGCGCGCCGAGAAGAAGCAGGACCGGCTGAACGCCGACATCCTCGACGCGGCGAAGATGGACTTCGCCGAGATCAAGCGGCAGGCGGTCGAGATCGCCGCGCAGGTGGCACCGAACGACCCCGTGATGCGGGACCACGTCGAGCGGTTCGTCACGCTCGTGCCAGCCAGCATCGTCGCGTCGCTCAAGCGGGCCGACGATCCGACCGGCACCACGCTGCCTTACAACTACGTCATCGAGGACGAGTCCGACATCGTGAAGCTGCTGCCGGTGCGGTTCCCCCGCGCCCACTTCCGGCCCGGTTACGCGCCGCCGTTCCTGCGCGGGTGGGAACTGGTCACGCAGCTCGGGGCCGGCGGCTTCGGCGAGGTGTGGCAGGTGCGAAACCTCCGGACGACGAACCTCGTGCGGGCGGTCAAGTTCGGCCACGCGCTGAACGACGCCGAGCTGTCGCTGCTCAACGAGGGCGACGTGCTGAACCGCCTGCTCGCGCACGGCAAGCACGCCGGTATTGTCGAACTGCACGGGGTGTGGGCGGACGGCGACGAGGTGCCGTGGTTGATGTACGAGTACGTCCCCGGTGGCGACCTGACCGGGCTGATGCGGAAGTGGGCCGCTCTCCCGATGGAACAGCGGCTGCCGAAGGTGCTGGCCGCGTTCCGCGAGTTGTGCGAGACGGTCGGCCACTTCCACCGCCTGTCGCCGGCCATCGTCCACCGTGACCTGAAGCCGAGCAACATCCTCGTGACGGCCGACGACAAGTTGAAAGTCGGCGACTTCGGCATCGGCTCCGTCTCCGCCAAGCGAACGCTGGACGGCGAGCGGCGCGGCACCCTCAGCCGGACGAACACGGTGCAGGCGTACTTGCGGGGCGCGCACACGCCGCTGTACGCCCCGCCGGAGCAGAAGGCCGACCCGAAGCACCGCCCGCAACCGACCGACGACGTTCACGCCCTCGGCGTTATCCTGTTCCAGATGCTGACGGGGAAGTTGGATGCCGCACCGGGCGCGCGGTTCGACCGCGAACTGGCCGGCGTGCCGAAGGACATCGTGGAACTGATCGGCGACTGCGTGGACGCGGAGAAGAGCCGACGCCCGGCGGACGCGGGCGCGGTGCTGGACCGGTCGGTGGTGGAAGTTCACAAAGCTCCGCGGCCAACGGAACCGGTGGTTGCGTTGACCGTCCCGCCAGCCGCGCTGCCCCCGACGAAGCGGTTTACTGACGCGCCGGCGGTCGCACCCAAGCGGACCAACATCTATGACTGGATCGACCACATCGCGATGATTGTGTTCTTTTGCTCGCCGATCCTCCTGCTGCCGTCGCTGGCCGTTCACTACCTCAAACTTCAAGCCGACTTCCTTCCTCTTCCCATCTACGGAATGGCCCTGATCATCGCGGCCGGAGCCATGTTGGTCGGGATGCTGTCTGACCATTTCAAGTCGAAAAGATAGGTTCGACAGGAATCGACGAGACGGCCCTGTTCGGCCTCTTCGCTCGTGGGGGCTGATCGGCGTGATTGCGGTTGGCGTGGCG
>JAYTTN010000731.1:0-13614 GCA_043745295.1 Fimbriiglobus sp.
CAGAAGTCGCTCCGGACGAACAGCGGGGCCGGGCGGTCGCCGAAGCCACCGGCGGACAGGTCCAGCACGCGGTCGAGTTGGTCGCCGGGCCGCACGGCGTCGCTCAGGTACATGACGGTGTAGCCGACGAACACCCGCGACTTCTCACCCAGTCGCCAGCCGACCCGCAGCCCCGCCTCCGGCAACACGGCGAACGACGCCCGCGAGATACGCCCGCCGTTCGACGGCTGGCCGTACACGCCGACCGGCACCGCCGGCCCGCCCTCGAACGCCGTCAGCCCGCTCACCCGCACCACCTCGACCGTCCGCCCGAACCCGACTTTGGCGTCCAGTTCGGCGAAGAACGCCCCCCGCGCGAGGTCGGCCCGCAGGCCGAGCTGTCCGCCGTGGAAGCGGTTGTGCGCGTCGAACTGGTCGGCCACGGCGAACCCCGGCACGCCGTTCAGCCCGACCGACCGCGATTCCACCCGCAGGCCCTCGTTCAGCATGAAATAGCGGTAGCCGGCGAGCGCGTTCAGCCGGAGCGTCGGGCCGTCGTACAGGCTGCGGACCAGGTTCGCCTCCCACCCCGTCACCCGGTCGCTGACGGACACGGCCACGTCCCCGACCGAGTTCGGGGCGGCGATCAGCACCACGTCTTCGAGGCCGGTGTCGGCGTTCACGACCGGCCGGCCGAGGTACTGCGTCCGCCCGCCGAGCGACTTCGCCGCCGACGCGGTCTGCGTGTTCGTACCGAGGAACAGGTAGGTGAATTCGACGCCGTAAGTCCGCGCGTCGGACAGCGCCCAGCCGACGGCGAACCGCCCGCCGGCGGTGTCGGGCGACGGCATCGACGACCCGCCGATGAGCGGCAGCACGCCCGGCGAGCCGAGGCGGGGCACGGCGTCCCGTCCGGCCACCACGACCGGCGGCAGCGGCTGTCCCTTCGGCCACCACAGCAGCAACTCCCCGCGATACCAGTTCGCCGGCATCTGCCGGGGCACGACGATCTGCGATGGTATCGCGGCGGGCATTTGCGTGAGGAGGACTTGCGGTTCGGCAATCGGCTGGAGCGGTTGCGACACCGTCACCCCGTTGGCCAGCGGCGGCGTTTCGACCGGCAGCACCAGCCCCGGCACCTCGTCCGGGACGACGGGGACGGGCCGGACCTGAGCCGCCGCCGGGCCGACCGCGAACAGCACCCCGAACGTGATCGCCCACCCGTCTCGCATGACTTCCCCTCACCGCGGACATCTTGGTCCGGCGGGGTATGCCCGACGACGGGAAAAGTGTCCAGGGGAATGCGGCGGTCGGCGGCAGTCGAGGTTGACACCCGCCGGTCGTCGGCGTATTCCCCGGCACCAACTCGGCGGGTGGCGCACGGACGCGCCGCCGTCGGGGACGCCCGAGGATTCGCCCGATGGCTATGGCTCACGGACAGAGCGCCCCGATTCGCCGGGCCGGGTGGCTCGCGGCGGCGTGCGGGCTGATGGCGGCGGTCGGCTGCACCAGCCCCGAGAAGGACGCCGCCAAGGGACTGGACCCGGCGACCAAGCAGAAACTGATGGGCCTGGGCCAGCCGCCGGCGACGAAGCTGGGGACCGGCACCGCCGCCCTCGACCAACGGTTCGACCGCACCACCCCGACCAAGTTGCCGTCGCCGCAACTCACGTCCGCCACCCCGACCCCGAACCCGACCGGCTCCTTCGGGATGCCCACGCAGCCGACCAGCACGGCGACGTTCGGCGGCCCGAAGCCGCCGGCCGGCGACGCGGCCCGCCCGCAGCAGCCGACCGAGCCGATCATTCGCACCGGCGGAGTCGCCCCGGTGATGCCCGCGCCGCTGGGCCTGCCGGAACCGACTGGGGCCGCGCTCTCGCCGAGCGTGCTGCCGGTCGCCCCGCTGGGCGGCAATCTGATCCCGCCGCCGGAACCGACCCCGGCCCCGCTGCCGGTTTTCCCGGCGGCCCATCCCGCTCCGCCGCTGCCGGGCGACAGCCGCGACACGCCGCTCCCGCCGGTCCCGTCGCCGACGTTCGACCTGCCGCCGATCAAGCAGTAGTCGCGGATCGTCATCCGAGCCGGAAGCGTGAGCGACGGGTCTTGCCGCGGACCGTCGCTCACGCTTCCGGCTCGGACCAACACCGTCGCCCGCGCTCCCCAATTCCAGTTCCCCTGGCCGACAGGGGGCAATTCCGGCAGAACAGCCCTCCGAACGCACGCCCGCCCCGTCGAAGGGTCGCCCGGTCATGGAAACCGCCCTGTACGCCCTACTCTACCTCGTCCTCGGGGTGGCGGGGTTTCTCCTCTATTGTTTCCTCTACCTGCTCGTGTCGGCCGTGTTCCCCGGCCTTCTACGGCCGGTCTGGTGGCTGTTCCTGCACGGCAACAACCGGATGCGGGTCTACCACCAGTCCCGTGTGCCGGCGACCGGCGCGGTCCTCATCGTGGCCAACCACGTCTGCTACATCGACTGGATGCTGATGTGGGTGGCGTGCCCGCGGCGGCCGAACTTCGTCTCGTGGGCCGGCTACCAGCACAACTGGATGCTGCGCTTCTTCCTGTGGGTGGTACGGTCGCGGCTGATCCACATCGACAGCCGGAACAACAGCCCGCATTCCATCGGCCAGTCGCTGAAGGCGGTCGCCGCCCGGCTGGCCGCCGGCGAGGTGGTCGTCATGTTCCCGGAGGGCCGGCTCACCCGCAACGGGCAGATGCGGCCGTTCTTCCGCGGCATCGAGACGGTGTGCAAGTGGGCCAAGGTACCGGTGCGGATCGTGCCGGCCGCGACGTGGAACATCTGGGGCGCGCTACTGTCGCACAAGGGCGGCAAGATGGTCTGGCGGTGGCCGGAGGAGTTCCGCCGGCGGATCGCCGTCTGCTTCGGGCCGCAGATGCCGGGCACCAGCTCCGTCGCCGAGGTGCGGGCGGCGGTCGTGGAGACGATGGCCGAAGTCGGCATCCTCCAGAGCGACTACGTCCTGCCGTCGCACGCCGCGTTCGTCCGCCGGGGGGCCAAGTGGGGGAACCTCCGCAAGGTCGGGTTTGTGGACGCCAGCTCCGGCACCGACCGCACGCTGACGTGGCCGAAGGCGCTAGTCGGCGCGTGGTGCCTGGCCAAGTACCTGAAGCCGCGGCTCGGGCCGGGGCAGAACGTCGGCATCTGGCTGCCGACCGGACTCGGGTCGGCGTTCGCCAACTTCGCCCTGGCGTTCCTCCGCAAAACGTCGGTGAACCTGAACTACACGGCCGGCACGGAAGCCGTGCGGTCGGCCGTGAAGCAGACCGACATGACGGTGGTCATCACCGCCAGGCGGTTCCTCGACCGGATGCCCCTGGATTTGCCCGACGACGTGCGGCGCATCTACCTGGAGGACGCGCTCGCCGCCATCCCCGGCCGGTGGAAGCTGCTGCGGATGCTGGCCGTCGTGCTGCTGCCCGGCTGGTTTCTCGACCGCGTCGTCCTCCGCTGTCGGAAGTTCAAACTCGACGACCCGCTGACCATCGTGTTCAGCAGCGGCAGCACCGGCGAGCCGAAGGGCGTGACGCTGAGCCTGCGGAACATCTCGGCCAACGGCGACTCGTTCCAGAAGGGGGTGAACTTCACCACCGAGGACCGGATGCTCTGCACGCTGCCGAACTTCCACAGCTTCGGCTACACCGTCTGCCTGTGGGCACCGGCCGCCATCGGCATGATGAGCGTGTACTACCCGGACCCCCGCGCCTCGAAGGAAGTCGGCGAGTTGTGCAAGCGGTGGCAGTGTTCCATCGCGCTGGGCACGGCGACTTTCCTGCGGTTCTACCTGCGGCGGTGCCAGCCGGACGACTTCAAATCCCTCCGCCTGTGGGTGTGCGGGGCGGAGAAACTGCCGGTCAGCCTGGCCCAGGAGTTCCGGGCGAAGTTCGGCGTGCTGCCCTACGAGGGGTACGGCTGCACCGAGCTTTCCCCGGTGGTCAGCGCCAACCTGCCGGACACGACGGTGAAGGGCGTCACGCAGGTGGCGAACAAGATGGGCACGGTCGGCCAGCCGCTGCCGGGCATCGCCGCGAAGGCGTTCGACCCGGACACGATGGCCGCCCTGCCGCCGGGGGCCGAGGGGGTGCTGTGCTGCATGGGGCCGAACGTGATGGTCGGCTACTGGCGGCAGCCGGAAAAGACGGCCGACGTGATCCGCGACGGCTGGTACTGCACCGGCGACCGCGGATTCGTGGACGGCGACGGGTTCATCCACATCACCGGCCGGCTGTCGCGGTTCGCCAAGATCGCCGGCGAGATGGTGCCGCTGGAGAAGGTCGAGGAGGAGTTGCACATCGTGCTGGCCACGAACGGCGACCGGGCCGTTGCGGTGGCGGCGGTGCCCGACCCGAAGCGCGGCGAGCGGATCGTCGTCCTGCACTTGGCGGAGTACGCGGAGCGGCTGCCGGCGGCCTTCGACGCACTCCGGGCGGGCGGGATGCCAAACCTGTTCATCCCGGACATCCGCGACTGCCACGTCGTCGAGGCGTTCCCGGTGCTGGGCAGCGGCAAACTCGACCTGCGCGGGCTTGGGGATTTGGCGAGGAGGATCGCAGGGTGATTTTGGCGAGCCGCGACCGCGAGGGAGCGGCACCTTGGTTCGGATCGAAGATGCCACTCCCACGCGGTCGCGGCTCGCAAGCAGCCCGTCGCTTCTGCTTTCCGCCTGGGGATACCCGTGCCGTTCACCCCGATCCTGGCCACCCTCGGCTACGTCTTCGCCCCGGAGCGGGACCGGGTGCTGCTCGTCCACCGCACCGCGCGGGGCGAAGCCGACCCGCACTTCGGCAAGTGGAACGGCCTGGGCGGGAAGGTGGAGGCCGATGAGGACGTGGCCGCCGGCATGGCCCGCGAGCTGCGCGAGGAGGCCGGCATCGAGGCGACGGAGTTACAACTGGCCGGCACCGTCTCCTGGCCCGGCTTCGGCAAGGACGGCGAGGACTGGTTCGGGTTCGTCTTCCGCGTCCTGGCGTTCACCGGCACCCCGGCTGAGTCAAACGACGAGGGCGTGCTGGAATGGGTGCCACTCGACCGGGTGCTGTCCCTGCCGCTGTGGGAGGGCGACCGCTTCTTCCTGCCGCGCGCGTTCGACTTCACCGCCCCGCCGTTCCACGCCGTCATGCCGTACCGCGACGGGAAGCCGGTGTCGTGGCGTGTGTCCGACGTTCGCCCCTGAATTCGCAGCCGCGGCCGAACCGTGTGCTAGGGTTCGAGAATGGCGGACGCCCCCGGCCGAAGAATCGCGGCCGGCGCGGAATCCGTCAGCGGTTCCCCTCGCTCTCGGACTCGAGGTCGTCGGTGGCGTCAACGCATCGCAACCCGGCGGCCCGCGTGTTCACCCCCGAAGCGGGTGCGGTGCCCTTCCCCGGCTACCAACTGGTTCGCCTCCGCGGTCGCGGCGGCTTCGCCACCGTCTGGGAGTCCACCTCCCCGTCGGGCGAACTGATCGCGCTCAAGTTCATGTCCACCCAGAGCGCGAACGTGGCGGCGAAGGAGATCCGCTCGCTCCAGTCCATCCAGGCGCTGGACCACCCGAACCTGACCCGCATCATTCAGGTCTGGTCGATGCCGGGGCAGATCGTCATCGGCATGGAACTCGGCGACGCCTCGATGTTCGACCTGATGCTGCTGTACCACCACGACCTCGGCCAGCACATCGACACGGTGAAGCTGTTCGGGTTCATGTGCCAAGTGGCCCAGTCGCTCGACTTCCTGAACGCCCGCCAGCACACCGCCGAGGGCCGACTGGTCGGGTACCAGCACGCTGACGTGAAGCCGAACAACCTGCTCCTGTTCGGGGACGTGGTGAAGCTGGCCGACTACGGGCTGTCCGCCACCACGTCCGGCGGGAACACCCCGTGCCCCCGCCAGGGGACGGCCGAGTACGCCGCCCCGGAGGTGTTCCAGGGCTACCTGACCGAGTCCAGCGACCAGTTCAGCCTGGCGGTGACGTACTACCTGCTCCGCACCGGGGCGTTCCCGTACCCCCCGCCGCCGGCCCCCGGCGCGCCGAAGAAGAGCTACGTCCGCCCGGCCCCGGACCTGTCCCTGCTGCCCGAACCGGAGCGGCCGGTGGTCGGCCGCGCGCTGGCGGCCATCCCCATCAACCGCTTCCCGACGTGCGGCGACTTCGTCGCCGGGCTGATGGCGGCGAACGGGCTGGCCGTGCCGGACGGCCTGGCAACGCCGCGGCGGAAGGGGACGTCGGGAATCGTGCAGGTCGCCGACGCGGCCGCCCGCGAGGCGACCGTCACCGTGCGGTAGTGCCGGACACCGGGCGAGCGGGGGGCGTCAGCCCCCTGTTTCCGAATCACAATCAGGGGGCTGACGCCCCCCGCTCGCCAAGAAACCTCACATGCTCCGCCCGTTCTTCGCCGCCGCGATGGTCGCCCCGGCCCGGCAGCTCACCTTCCGCCGGGTGGCCGTCGCGCACGTGCTGTTCGTGTTCGCCGTCGCCTGGCTGACGGCCGCCTCCGGCACGAGCCACGGTCTCGCCACCTTCGCCTACGTCCTGCTTTCGCTGGCGATGGTCGAAGGCGCGGCGCTGGTCGGCTGGCGGCTGACGCAGCTGCCCAAGAGCCAGGCGCTCGAGTTCCTCCTCGTCTCCCCCGTGCAACCGGTGCGATTGTTCCTCGCCGAGGCGCTCGTCGGTTTGAGCCGGTTCGCGCTGGTCTGGCTCGGCGGGCTGCCGGTGTTCCTAGGCCTGATGCTGAGCGGGGCCATCGAATCGCACGACCTCTTCCCGCTAATGGTGATGCCGTTCGTTTGGGGCGCGGCCGTCGCCATCGGCCTGACGGCGTGGGTGTACGAACCCGTCTGGGTGCGGCGGATTGGCGAGTTGTTCGGCCTGTTCGGGGTGCTGTTGTACCTGACCGTCGGCGTGCTGGCCGGCGAGAACATCGTCGTCTGGCTACGGCACCTGCCGCCGAAGCTGGGCGAGTTCCTGTTCGATGTCGTCATGTTCACGCACACGATGAACCCGTTCGGCGTGGTCCGCTACTGGTTCGGGCCGGACTGCGTCGGGTGGATCGCGTGGGAGCGGGCCGGGTGGCTGACGGCCGCCGGCGGTGGGTTGCTGCTGTTCGCCCTGCTCCGCGCCGCCTTCCGGCTGAAGGGGCATTTCCACGACCGGCACTACAAGCCGATCTCGTCCGCCCGCGCGTCGCAATCCGAACGCATTGGAGACAAGCCGCTGTCGTGGTGGGCGGTGCGGCGGGTGATGGAGTTCAGCGGGCGGATCAACCTGTGGCTGGCCGGCGGGTTCGCCGTCATGTACTCGGCGTTCCTCGTGGCCGGGGACGACTGGCCGCCGTGGATGGGCCGGCTGGTGTTCCAAATCTTCGAGAACTGGGGCGGGCCGGCGGGCGTGGCCACGGCGATGTGCATCATGGCGGCGGTACCGGCCGTGTTCCAGTACGGGCTGTGGGACAGCACCGTGCCCGACCGCTGCAAGCGGCTGGAATTGCTGCTGCTGACGGACCTGCGCGGGGCAGACTACTGGCACGCCTCGCTGTCCGCCGCGTGGCGGCGGGGCCGGGGGTATTTGGTCATCGCGGCCATGCTGTGGGTGGCGATGGGCATCGGCGGGCGGGCCAGTTGGGAATGCGTGGTCGCGGCGGCGGTCGGCGGGTTCGCGTTCTGGGGGTTCGGGTTCGCGGTCGGGTTCCGCGCGTTCGCCACGGGCAACCAGACGAGCGGCCTGTCGTCGGTGATCGTCCTCGGCCTGCCGCTGCTGGTGTGGGGCCTGATGCGGGCGAACCAGCCGGACCTCGCGGGACTGATCCCGACCGGCCTGAGCTACCTGCCGGTGTCCGGGCACCTCGGCTGGGGCTGGGCGGTCGGCCTGCTCGGAACCCTGACGCTCACCGTTTGGCTGACGACGACGGGACTGGCCAAGTGCGACCCGGACTTGCGCCGCTGGTACGACGCCAACCAGGGCCGCCGGGCCGAGGCGTGACCTGTCGGTTCGGCCGCCGACCGGATGGCGCGGACCTGCGCGGCGGTGGCCCGTGTGGCACAGTGTACCGCAGTACATCGACATCCTCGCCGCGCGCCCGCGGCAATTCCTTCAACCCCGAACGATGCTCTCGCCGAGGGTCATCGTCGTCTTGCGTTGGCTTCGCTTGCGTGCCGAACGGTTTGTCGTCACACGTCACCTGTGTTGAGTGTTGCCAGAATTGTCTGTCATAATTTTTAATGACGGCCAGCGCTCCCTGCGGTCGCGGCGAAGTCAGGCTCGTCGCATCTTCCTCGCACGGATTCCGGCATCATCCCGCGTTTTCCCGCACCCTTCTTCCGCCCCGGCTCTCCGACTCTGTCGAGGAGGCGCGCGGCGGCTCCCGATTCGGGCCTTGTTCCGGCGGTCGTTTGTCACCATCCGACCGCACCGCCTTGACCCGATCCCCGCACGAACCTACTATTCGATACCTCGCGGCCTCCCACCCGACGCCCCGGCCATCGATTTCGGCCGGGTTCCCTCCGACCCACCCCCGCAACAATCCGGGCGAAGCCGGCGGCGCTGTTGGAGCGACGGGCGACGCCGCATAGGATGCTTTCAGACGCCGCGACCGCCCCGCCATTGGGCCGCAACGAGACCGTCGGAGACGCCACGACATGTACGAGCGATTTACCGACCGCGCCCGCAAGGTGATGCAGCTCGCCAACCAAGAGGCCCAGCGGTTCAACCACGAGTACATCGGCACCGAGCACATCCTGCTCGGGCTGGTGAAGGAAGGCTCGGGGGTGGCCGCCAACGTCCTGAAGAACCTGGACGTGGACCTGCGGAAGATCCGCCTGGAAGTGGAGCGGATCGTCCAGCACGGGCAGGGCGGCGACCAGGTGGTCATGGGCCGCCTGCCGCACACGCCCCGCGCCAAGAAGGTGATCGAGTACAGCATCGAAGAGGCGCGGAACCTGAACCACAGCTACGTCGGCACCGAGCACCTGCTGCTCGGGCTGCTGCGGGAGCACGAGGGCGTGGCCGCCCAAGTGCTCATGAACCTGGGCCTGAAACTGGACGACGTGCGGGAAGAAGTTCTCAACCTGCTGGGGCACAATCCGATGCCGAACGAAAACGAACCGGCCGGCGGCGGCGGCTCCGAAGGCCGCGGCACCGGGAACAAGTCGAAATCCAAGACGCCCGCGCTCGACAGCTTCGGCCGCGACCTGACCGAGCTGGCCCGCCAGGGCAAGCTCGACCCGGTCATCGGCCGCGCCAACGAGATCGAGCGGGTGGTGCAAATCCTGTCCCGCCGCACCAAGAACAACCCGGTGCTGCTGGGCGAAGCCGGGGTCGGCAAGACGGCCATCGTCGAGGGCCTCGCGCAGCAGATCGTGGACGGCAACATCCCCGACCTGCTCCGCGACCGTCGGCTGGTCGTCCTCGACCTCGCGCTCATGGTGGCCGGCACGAAATACCGGGGCCAGTTCGAGGAGCGGATCAAGGCGGTCATGAACGAGGTCCGCCGCGCCAAGAACACCATCCTGTTCATCGACGAGCTGCACACGCTCGTCGGGGCGGGGGGGGCCGAAGGCGCAATAGACGCCAGCAACGTGCTCAAGCCGGCGCTGGCCCGCGGCGAGATTCAGTGCATCGGCGCGACCACCCTGGACGAGTTCCGCAAGTACATCGAGAAGGACGCCGCCCTCGCCCGCCGCTTCCAAGAGGTCATAGTCAACCCGCCGTCGAAGGACGAGGCGGTGGAAATCCTGAAGGGTCTGCGGGACCGGTACGAGAGCCACCACCGGGTGCAGATCACCGACGGCGCGCTGCGGGCGGCGGTCGAACTGTCCGACCGGTACATCTCCGGCCGCTGCCTGCCGGACAAGGCCATCGACGTGATCGACGAGTCCGGTGCCCGCATCCGCCTGAAGGCGATGACCCGGCCGCCGGACCTGAAGGAGATCGACGAGCAGATCGAGAAGCTGAACGCCGAGAAGGAAGCGGCCGTGGCGAACCAGCTGTTCGAGGAGGCGGCCGCGCTCCGCGACCAGGCCGACAAGTTGAAGAAGAAGAAAGACGTGATGACGAAGGAGTTCCGCGAGAAGACCAAGGAGGCCGAGGGCGTCGTCGACGAGGAGGTGATCGCCGAGGTCGTCTCCAAGATGACCGGCGTGCCGCTGAGGAAGGTGGGCGAGGACGAGACCAAGCGGCTGCTGAAGATGGAGGACGAGCTGCACCTGACCGTCGTCAGCCAGAACGAGGCGATCAAGGCCATCGCCCGCGTGGTGAAGAAGAGCCGCACGGGGATGAAAGACCCGAAGCGGCCGATCGGCACGTTCATCTTCGCCGGGCCGACCGGCGTCGGCAAGACGCTGCTGGCCAAGGCGCTGGCCAAGTTCATGTTCGGCGACGAGGCGGCCATGATCCAGCTCGACATGAGCGAGTACATGGAGAAGCACAACGTCAGCCGGCTGACCGGCGCGCCCCCCGGCTACGTCGGGTACGAGGAGGGCGGCCAGCTGACCGAGAAGATCCGCCGCAAGCCGTACAGCGTGGTGCTGCTGGACGAGATCGAGAAGGCGCACCCGGACGTGTGGAACATGATGCTCCAGATCATGGAGGAAGGGCGGCTGACCGACAACGTCGGCCGGGCGGTGGACTTCCGCAACACCATCTTCATCATGACGACCAACCTGGGGGCCGAGAGCATCGTCCGGTCCGACGACCTGTCGGACGTGTTCACCAAGCACCTGAAGCGGGACAACGAGGTCAGCTACCAGGACATGAAGAAGAAGGTGATGGACGTGATGACGAAGGTGTTCCGGCCGGAGTTCCTGAACCGGTTCGACGACATCATCGTGTTCCGCGGGCTGACCAAGGAGAACCTGAAGCAGATCGTGGACATGGAACTGGCCAAGGTGTCCAAGCGGATGAAGGAGAAGGGGCTGGCGATGGTGGTGACGGAGGCGGCCAAGGAGTTCCTCATCGAGAAGGGGAGCAGCCTGGAACTGGGGGCCCGCCCGCTCCGCCGGGCCGTCGAGCAGCACATGGAGGACGCCCTGGCCGAGTCCCTGCTGCGAGGCGAGTTCACCGGCAAGGACACGGTGACGGTGGTGAAGACGGAAGTGGACGGCGAGGAGAAGCTGTCGTTCGAGACGACCGACAGCCCGGTCGCCGAGGCGCTCGTCGCCGGGGCCGAGTCGAAGGCGTGAGGTGGATGACGGGGTGGACGAAACGCCCCGGTGCAAGCCGGGGCGTTTTTTCGTGCCGCTCTTGCGAGCCGCGACCGCCAGGGAGCGGCATCGGAAATCGAAGATGCCGCTCCCTGGCGGTCGCAGCTCGCAAGAGACTCACGCGATCAGCGCCTGAATCACCTTCGCCGGCTCGACGCCGGTCAGCCGCTGGTCGAGACCCTGGTGCCGGTAGGTGAACTTCTCGTGGTCGAGGCCGAGCAGCCGCAGGACGGTGGCGTGGAAGTCGCGGACGTGGACCGGGTCCTGGACGACGTTGTAGCTGTAGTCGTCCGTCTCGCCGTACACCGTGCCGCCCTTCACACCGCCGCCGGCCATCCACATGCTGAAGCACCGCGGGTGGTGGTCCCGCCCGTAGTTCGTCTTCGTCAGCCCGCCCTGGCTGTAGATGGTGCGGCCGAACTCGCCGCCCCAGACGACCAGCGTCTCGTCCAGCATGCCCCGCCTCTTCAGGTCCTGCACCAGCGCGTAGCACGGCTGGTCCACGTCCTTGCACTGGTCGGGCATGCGGCCGGTCAGGTTGCCGTGGTGGTCCCAGTTGTTGTGGTACACCTGCACGAAGCGGACGCCGCGCTCGACCAACCGGCGGGCGGTCAGCACCGTGTTGGCGAAGGTGCCCGGCTTCTTCACGTCCGGCCCGTACAGGTCGAGCGTCTTCGGGTCTTCCCGGTTCAAGTCGGTCAACTCCGGCACGCTGCCCTGCATCTTGAACGCCATCTCGTACTGCTGGATGCGGGTGAGCGTCTCCGGGTCGCCGAACTGCTCGTGCTGGAGTTCGTTCAGCTTCCGCAGGCCGTCGAGGGTCTGGCGGCGCACGTCGCGGGACACGCCGGGCGGGTCGTTGATGTACAGGATCGGGTCGCCCTTCGCGCGGAACGAGACGGCCGCGTGTTCGCCGGGCAGGTAGCCGGACTGCCAGAGGCGGGCGCTGATGGCCTGCACCTGCTCCTGGTTGCGGGGCACGGCCACCATGACCACGAACGCCGGCAGGTTCCGGTTCAGGCTGCCCAGGCCGTAGCTCATCCACGCGCCCAGGCACGGCTTGCCGGTCACCTGGTTGCCGGTCTGCATGAAGGTGATGGCCGGCTCGTGGTTGATGGCCTCGGTGTTCATGGTGCGCATGAAGCAGAGATCGTCGGCCATTTTGGCCATGTTGGGGATCATCTCGCTCATCCACATGCCGCACTTGCCGTGCTGCTGGAACTTGTACATGGTCGGGCAGAGCGGAAAGCGCGATTGGCCGCTGGTCATGGTCGTCAGCCGCTGGCCGTTGCGGATGCTTTCGGGCAGGTCTTTATCGTACATTTCGGCCAGCTTCGGCTTCCAGTCGAACAGGTCGAGTTGCGAAGGCCCGCCGACCATGTGCAGGTAGATGACGCTCTTCACTTTGGAAGGAAAATGCGTCTCCGGCGTCGCCGCCCCGATGCCGGTTTTGCTGCCGGCCGCAGAAGCGTACTGCTGCCCTAAAAGGGTGGCCATCGCCGCCCCGCCCAGCAGGTGAGAACCCTTCGACAGGAAGTGTCGCCGGGTGAGATTGAGACCGAGGTTTTGGAGAGGGGTCATGATTTTAGCCCTTTGTTCGATGCGGGATTGAAGCCTATTTTACGCGGATTCGGCACTGGTAGCGGATGTTCGAGCATTTTCTTGATAACGTCGGTGATGACTTTGATCTGATCGTCGTGGATCTGGACGGTTTTCGTCAACTCTTCGAGCTGCTTGACGAGATCGGCCAAATCGACGGGGTTGGCCAGCAGTCTGCGCAGGCGTACGAAGGTCCGCATGATTTCGATGTTGACTGAAACGGCCGTCGGCGAGTTCAGGACGCTGGAAAGCATGGCCACGCCGAGTTCGGTGAAGACGCGGGGAGCTTTGCGTCGTCCTCCATGGAGCAAAGGTTTCGACGACGAGCTGGAGTGCAGGACTCCGGTCTCGACTCCATCGAGCACAAACGAAAAATCTTCGGGAAAGCGATCCAGGTTTCTTTCGACGGATTGATTGAGTGTTCCAGTTGAGATGCCGTAAAGATTCGCCAGATCGCTATCCAGCATTATCCGCTGGCCTCGAACCTCGCGGATCAAGTCATTCAATTCGAGAGTTGCCAAAGCCATTGCGGGAGCATTTTTTGACATAAATCGTTACCTGACAATAGTTTGCAATCTTGATATCACAAATTGTGATATCAAGATTGTAAACTCATATGAGGATTGCACTTAGGGAATTCGACCCGCGTAAATGCAGGAAATTTTAGCAGTGTAACAGCGTTCACTATAATCGCTGCCAAATCAGGTCTGGGGTTCGCACCGAGTGCCTGCCAAGCAGTGGATTGCAATCTTGAAGTCACAGATTGTGACTTCAAGATTGCAAGTGCTTTATTTATCTATGTTTACGCCAATTTTATAGTATAAAATCACTACAAATTACGCTTC
>JAYTTN010000732.1:0-13587 GCA_043745295.1 Fimbriiglobus sp.
GAGGAAGCGCAACCCCCCGTCCTCGAACTCGTCAACGTCACCGTGCGCCACGGCGGGAAGGCCATCCTCGACGGCGTCCACTGGACCGTGCGGCGGGGCGAGCGGTGGTCGGTCGTGGGGCCGAACGGGGCCGGGAAAACGACGCTTCTCGCGCTCGCGTGCGGCGACCACCCGCAGGCGTTCAGCAACGACGTGCGGCTGTTCGGCAACCGGCGCGGCAGCGGGGAAACGATCTGGGACGTGAAGCGGAACATCGGCTTCGTGTCGCCGGAGTTCCACCTGTACTTCCGCGAGCCGCTGACCGCGTTCGAAGCCGCCGCGACCGCGTTCGGCGATTCGCTGCTGTATCGCGCGCCCACGCCCGAACAGGCGGACGCGATCCGGGCGCTCTTCGCGGCGTTCGGGTGCGGGGAGCTTCTGCCCCACAAATTCGCGCGGCTGTCGGTCGGGCAGCAGCGGCTGGTGCTGCTGGTGCGGGCGGTGGTGAAGGAGCCGCCGCTGCTGATCCTCGACGAGCCGTTCCAGGGGTTGGACGGGCCGACCGCCGGCCGCGTCCGCGACTGGCTGGACGCCACCCTGCGCCCGGACCAGACGCTCGTGTTCGTCACCCACGTTCCGGCGCACCTGCCGAGAACCGTCACCCGGCACCTGCGGCTGGCGAACGGCCGCGCGACGGGGTGACGGACGTGCCCGCGACCCCGGATGCCATCGATTCGTCGCCGTTCGCGGGAATCTGGCAAGAGGATTTGATTGCACCTGCTGGTGCGATTGTGCCGATCAATTTGTCTGGAGAGTCGCAATTGCCGCAATTCGGAAGCCTTTCCCTCAAGGGCAGGCTCCTCCCCGAACCGTTTTCTCGGCCCTCCTGCCGGGGCTGCGGATACCGCGTGACCGTTTTTCGAGGTGAACCCATGCGCCTGTTGATCGCGCTGTGTGCGGTGCCCCTTTCGGTCGCGGCCGGGTGCCGCGCCGCTCGTCCGGCGGGCGACGGCTTCCGTGCGGCCGAAGGCGGGGTGGGCCAGGCCGACCGGGGGAGCGAGGAGCGGCACGGGGACTTCGCGCGGCACCGGCCGGAGCCGCCCGCGCCGTTCGATCCGACCCCGGCGGAGGGCGATCTCGGAGCGGTCTCGAACGTCCCCAGGACGAGTCCGGCGGACGGCCGACCTCACCCCCTGCGGCGGCTGGCCGCCGCGCGGGGTGTGGGGGAGAGCGGCGCTCCCGCCGCCGTCGGCCCGTCGATCCAGGTGGGGGACGTGCTGTTCGTTCCCCAACTCGTCTATGTGGCGTACGTCCGGAACCCCACGGCGGCGCGAGGCAGCTCCGGCGCGCCGCCGGCGTCCGGTCTGCCGTGCCCATCCGCGCCGCCACCACCCGCCCTCGGCGGGCAACCGAGCGGAGTCGCCGTGCCCGAACCGCCGCCCCCGGCGATTCCGCTGCCGAGCATCCCGGTCGTCCCGGTGCCCGGAAAGGGGCCGCCCGCCGTCACGCCCCGAGTGATCCGGGGGCCAGGTCTTCCCGCCATCGACCTGACCCGCCATGTCGTCGAACCCGGTGTCGGGGCGGACGCCCGCACCGAATGACAGGACGGTGGCGGCAAACCCGACGTGCGGTCGTGCGCGCCGATTCCCGTTGGCATTCCCGTTTCCCGAGGGTCGGCCATGCTCGCCCGCGTTCCGTCCGTCCTGTGGTTGCTACTCGGAACGTGCGGCGGGGTCATCGCCCAAGTGCCCGACGCCATCCCGCTCCTGTCGCTGGTGGCGCAACCCGGCATTCCGCCGGGAAGCGTCGATTCGCCGTGGGTGCCCGCCACCCCGCCGGCCCGGTTCGGCGAGCCGACCGCGATGGCCGCGGAGTCGTCCGGAGGCGGGACGTTCGCGCCGTGGACGCCCGCCGGGTCGCTGCCGGCGTTCGCGGGACCGGTGCGGGTGATGCTCGCCGCCGACGGTGCCCCGCCCGGCACGCAGGCGTTCGCGCGCGACCCGGTCCTGGGGGCGCTGCTCGGCGACCTCCAGGTGACGGTCGGGTTCGAGTACCTCCGCCCGGTCTACCCGAGCAGCGCGACCGCGCTGGTCATCCCGGCGGGGGCGGCCGGGGCGTTCCCCATCCGCGGGGCGCTGGGCAATGTGACGCAGGACTTCGCCTTCATCCCGCGGTTCGGCATCGAGTACAGTTTCCCCGACACCGCCGGCCTCGGCGTCGCCGCCTCCGGCAAGCTGTTCACCCTACAAGGGGGACTCCGGCGGACGGTCACGGGGGCGGGATCGACCGGCGTGTTGAACGCCGAGAGCAGCCTCAGCATCGGCAGCGCCAACGTGCTGGAGGGCCTGATCCGGTTCGACCTGAAGCGGCTGGAACGGTGCCGGGGAACCTGGCTGGAGCGGACCACCCTATTAGGGTCGTTCGGCGGGCGGTACGCTTACGTCCGACAGGACTTGAACGTGTCCGTGACGAGCGGGGACAACCTGGCGGCGCTGACCGCGACCCAGGACTTCACCGGCTTCGGGTTCACCGGTTCGGTCGGCGCGCTCACCCCGCTGGGCAAGTCCGTCGGCCTGTACGGCCTGTCGCGCGGGTCGCTGCTGGCGGGGCGGAACAACCGCAGCAGCACCTTCTCGACGGTGGCCCCGGCCCTGTTCGGCGGGTCGCTCGCCGGCCAGCTGACGGAGCAGAAGACGCAACTGATCCCCGTCGGCGAGTTCGAGTTGGGGCTGACGTGGGGCGTGCCGATGCGGCCGCGGACGGCCGGAACGGGGCCGGACTTGAAGCCGATCCTGTGGCTCCGGGGCGGGGCGCTGGCGCAGATTTGGGGCGGCCTCGGCCTGCCGGACTCGCCCCCCGCCTCGCCGCTCCAGGGGGCGTCGTTCCGCGGCAACCCGCTGGTGCTGGTCGGCTTCACCGTCCAGGCCGGGCTGTCGTTCTGACCCGCCCCGGAGCCGGTGTCATCAGAGAAGACGGATGTAGTTCGGATCGCCCGACGGGGTGTTCCCGTTCAACTCCTTCTCCTTGTCCCGGACGGCCTTGATCATTCGCGCGAAGTCGTCGTCGAACACCGGCGACCACATGATGCGGTCGTCGAAGCTCCGCACGTGGCTGTTCAGCCCGACCGCCCGCCACCCGCCGGCGAAGCCGAGGTTGACCACCCACGGGCCGCCGCTGCACCCCCGCGTCATGTCGTTGTGAGCCCCTTGCAGGTCCGGCGCGTCCGACCGCAGGAACTGCCCCCGACTCTGCCACATCTGGACGCCGTCGAACCCGAACTCGTTCGCCCGCGGCGGGTCCACCGGGTAGCCGATCGAGGTGCAGTCGGGCTGGCCGTGCAGCACGGTCAGCCACCCCAAACTGCCGGTGACCGGCATGACCGGCTCGTCCGCCGGGTCGGTGATACAGACGGCGAAGTCGAACCGTAGGTCGCGGTTTTGGGAAGCGGCATAGCCGCGGTGGACGAACGAGAACTTCACCTTCCAGCGGCGGGTCGGGTTCGGGTCGCCCGGACCGACGTTCGGAATGAACTCGATGCGGGTCGGGTTGCCATCGACGCAGTGGGCGGCGGTGAACACCGTGCGGTTGCCGAGAACGAACGCCGACCCGCTGCCGAACGCGCCGTCGAAGTGCGCGATCAACTTGCCGACGGCCGAGTGCGGGAGCAGGCGGGTGTTCGCCACCCGCGCCGTGCTCGCCGCGGCAGTTGGGAATACGCTCGGCTGGAAGGACACCCCTTCGGTCAGGTCGAAGACGGGGCTGATCTCGCCCGACTTGGGTTGCTGCTCCGCGTCGGTCGGCGGACGAACCGGCATCTGGATCGGCACCGCCGCATCGAGATCCACTTGGACATCGCCGACGGTGGGCGTGACCTCATATTCGACCCACCCGGTGGCGGACACGGTCGTCGCGCTGGGGGAGGCCGGCGGTTTTTTTCTGGCCACGGGTTGGCTCCGGGTGGGGCGGGGGCGGGAGTTACTGGACGGAGACGCCGAAGGCGTCGGCCAGGGCGATGTAGGCGCGGCGGAGTTCGGCCGGCTGGGCACTCGCGGCGACGACTTTATTGAACTGGATACCCACCGCGAGGATGAGCTTCTGCCCCGCCTCGTCGGACAGCGGCGGCATCGCGTAGCGGGCGTTCAGGAGTTTGCTCACCTCGTCGAGGGTGATGTCCGACTTCGCCTTGATCGCCTTGGCCAGGTCCAGGTACGCGGTGCCGGCCGCCGTCCGCAGGGCCGCGTCGGCGGGGATCGCCTTCACCGCCTCGATGAGCGCCTTGTAGTCGGCGCGGATTTTCTCCAGCTCGTCGTTCGCGCCGGGAAGGGGCACCGGCGGGTCTTTCGGGTTCGGTACGGTCGATGGCCCGACGACCACCGCGAAATTCGCCCGCACCTGCTCGCCCGTCGCGCTCGCGGCCACGGCCGCGAACAGGTACCGGCCTTGCGGGAGACCGCGAGTGTCGAGGAGGAACCGCCGACCGTCCTTCAGTTCGTCTGACGGGAACGCCTCCACCCCGCTCAGGCCGATGTAGAACACCGACTTGGCGTCCGTGTCCGGGGTGAACCGGACGTACTGCTCCTTGGCCGGGATCACGTCCGGCAGCTTCAGCGTCGGCGGGGCCGCGAGGGCCAGACTCGCTGACACCGCCAGTAGCACGGCACAAAGACCGCCTCGTATCATGAGCCTGTCCTCAATCGGTGTGTCAGCGGTGCATTTCGCGTATGGCTTCGGAATGCTACCGGATTAATCCGCCTGGGCAAGATTTTCCGCCTGCGGCCGGACTCGGGTTGGGCAGCCGCGGGCGGAACAATCCGCACAACCGGGCCGCTGCGTTCGGATCGGTCGCCGACGGGTGGCACGTCGTGCGACAATCGTGATAAGGCGCTGGAGGCGGCGAATCAAATAGGACCGGGAACTGGGGCTTCAAAGGCGACTCGAACCCCAATACCTACCCCGTCACCCCTTCCCACCGCTCGACGAGGCGGATGGCGTCGGCGGCGACGGCGGTGCGGGTCGGCCGCGGGGCGAAGCGGTCGGCGTCGCAGCGGCGGAGCAGTTCGTCCGCCTCGCCGATGCGGTCGGTCGGAACCGTCAGCTCGTGCAGCCCGGCCGACACCTCGGACGGCGTGGCCGCGACCGGCGACAGCCCGAACCGCGCGGCCAAATAGGAGCGGAGGGCGGCGGCGGTTTCGCCCGCCGGGTCGGCCGCGCGGTGCGCCGCGCGGAGGCGATCCAGGGTGCGGCGGACGGCCCGATTCCGCCGCAGGCGGGCGAGCCGTGCGGCATTCGGGAACAGCCACCGCCAGCCCAGCACCCAGCCCAGCAGCACGACCGGCGCGGCAAGCAGCAGCGCGAGCCAGTACGCCGACGGCACCGCGCCCGACGCGGAGTACGAACCGCGCGCCGGTTCGAAGAACGATTCCGGCCCGGACAGCGGCACGGGCGGGACGGCCTTCGCCACCGGCTTGGTGACGGTCAGCGTCGGCGGGTCGGCGAACGCGGTCTGCAACTTCGCCGCGTTGGGCCTGAAGAAGTTGTACTTCGGCGGGCGGATGTCGATGCGGCCCTCGTCGCGCGGGCGGAGCGTGTAGACGAACTCGACCGCCGTCGCGTCCGCGGCGGGTTCGGGCGTCGGGACATCCGCGACGGGCGAGAACGCCTCCTTGAAGGCGGGCAACGTGGCGAGGTCGGGGCGCTTCAGTTCGCGGGGGTTGACGGCGTTGCGGACGGTCAGCGTCAGCGTCACGGACCCGCCGAGTTCCACGGTCGGCGCGGACAGCGTCCACGCGATCTTGACGGTCTCGCCGGTCGCGGCGGCGATGGCCCCGTAGAAGTCCGGCTGGGACTTCACGACCGCGCCGAGTTGGTCCAGCCGCGTCGGCGGTTGGGCGACGGCGACGGAGGCGACCGCCAGCGCCAGGACGCTACCAATCCTTGACATTCGGCCGCTCCGGGGGGGCCACCAACTCCGCCACGCTCCGCCGGTCCTTGGCCAGTCGAACGGCTTCCTTCTTCAGGAATTCGCGGACTTCGGCCGGCGTGCGGGGCGGCAGCTCGGCCCCGCCCACGTTCACCGGCAGCGTGCCTTTGCCGGGCGTCTTGCGTTCCGTTTTCTTCGCGTTCGCCCCCTGCCGTGGCAGGCCCGTGGCGGGGTCGATGTCCGCCGGCGATTGCGGGTTGGTGTCCTGTCCCGGCTGCTCGCCGCCCGGTCCCTGGTCCGGCGGCTTCGGGTCGGGTTGCGGCGGGTCGGGCGGGTTCTCCGGCGGGTCGTTCGGCGTCGGCTTCTTGCTCGCCCGTGCCCGCGCCTCGTTCCACAGCAGCTTGGCGATTTCCAGGTTGTGCCGGGCGTCGGCGGTCAGCGCGGCGTCGGCGGCGGGAGACGCGAGGCACCACTCGAAACTGACGATGGCCGCGCGGAGTTCGGTCAGCCCGCCCCGGCGGATGAGGCAGACGCCCCGGTTGTAGAGCGCCTTCGCGCGGCGGTCGGCCGGGCAGGCGCGGTCGTCCAGGCAGCGGGTGAAGTTCGCTTCGGCGGCGATCCAGTCGCCCCGGCGGAAGCCGACCGCGCCCTTGTTGAAGGCGACCAAGCCGGGGTCGGCGGTGAGTTCCTCGGCGGCGGTGTACTGCGCCTCGGCGCGGGCGTATTCGCCCCGCGCGACGGCCGCGTTGCCGGCGCGGATGCGGTCCTCGGCGGCGCGATCCGCCTCCGGGTTCGCGGCGACGACGAGGCAGAGGGGAAGAGCGATGGTGATGATTCGCATGGGGAATACGCCTCCCGGAAAGACCGCTCGCTGCGCTTGCGGCGACGACGGATCGCCCTTACTTCGCCCGCCACAGCCAGAATACCAGAAAGACGATCGAGGCGGCGAAGAACCACGCCGACCGGTCCACCGGCTGCGGGGCGGCGTCGTCGATCAGCTCGCGCGGAAAGTCCGGCAGGCCGGCGAGGAAGTCCGACACCGGCGGCGGGTCGCGGCGGGCCGGGATGTATTTGCCGTGCCCCTCGGTGGCGATGGCGGTCAGCACCTCCTCGTGCAATCTCGTCTCCACGAACACGCCGTCGCGCTCGATCAGATTCCCCCGGATCGAAATCGGACTGCCCTGCGCCGGGTGGCCGAGACCGACGACGTGAACCGGGATGTTCTTCGCGCGGGCGGCGGTGACGCCGACGGACCACTCGCGGTCGCCGGCCGGGTCGTCGCCGTCGCTGAACAGCAGGATGTCCTGCGCGCCGGGAAACCGCAGGTCGTGCGACTCCACCGCCAGCGCCAGCGCCGCGCCGATCCGCGTGCCCGACTTCGCCGTGTCGTCCGCCGGCCGGACTTCGTTCGGCGGCAGTTCGCCCGACAGGTCCGCCAGCCGCACGGCGAGGTGGTCGTAGTCGGTGGTCAGCGGCACCACCAGCTTCGGCCGCGCGGCGAACACCACCAGCGCGATGCGGTGCCCGCCGGTCGCGCGGGCCGAGTCCAGGATGTCGGTCACCCCGTCCACGGCGGCCTTCCACCGCGGCCGGCTGTCCTTCAAGTCGTCGGCCGACATGCTCCGGCTGAAGTCGAGGACGACGACCAAATCCCGCCCGACCGCGACGCCGCCGTCGTCCCCTTTGCCCCACCGCGGCCCGGCCACGGCGACGGCCAGCGCCGACCACGCCAGGCCGGCGGCCAAGCGCGTCAGCCAGCCGGTGCCCCGGCGGTCGGTGATCAGCCCGGCCACCGCTCCGGCCCGGCCGACGAGCGCGAATCGCCGCCGCGCCAGCCGTCCGGCGACCCAGCCGACCAACCCCAGCGCGAGCGGCCACAGGAGCAGCCACAGCAGCCCCGGCCGCGCGAACCGCACGCCCGACAGGAACTGCCGGACATCCGCCCACGCGGTCGCCAGCCCGGTTTGCCACGCCGAGAAGTCCATTACGGCAGCGTCCTCCAGCGGGTGCGTTCGAGCAGCGCCAGCGCGGCGAACAACCCGACCGCCGCGAGGCCGCACCAGACGCCGAAGTCGTGGTAGCGGCGGTAGCGCGGGGCCGGGGCCGGCTGCCGAGTCAGCGCGTCGATTCCTTTCAGCACCTCGCGCAACTCCTCCGCGCTGTCGGCGACGAACGCCTTGCCGCCGGTCATGCCCGCCACGGCGTCCAGGGTGGCGCGGCCGTCGGCCCGCTGTCGCGCCTCGTCCGGGGTGGTCGTCGGGCCGTCGCCCCCGCAGTCGATGGTGTGGACCGGGATGCCGAGCTTCTTCGCCAGGTCGGCCGACTGCACCGGATGCAGGGTGCCGTTGCCGTCCTTGTTGTGTTCGCCGTCGCTGAGCAGCACCACCAGCTTCGGCCGCTCGCCGGCGGCGTCGATGCGGATCAGGGCTTCCGCCAGCGCGTCGCCGATGTTCGTGCCGGCGTGGATGCCGGTCAGCGTCTGCTGCTCGTCGAGAACTTTCAACAACACGGTGTGGTTGAGTGTCAGCGGGCACGTCGTCTGCGGCACGGCGGCGAAGGTGACGAGGGCGAGTTGGTCGTTCGGCCGACCGTCGAGGCGGGTGCCGTCGGGGGCGGTGCCGCCGGCGACGAACAGGCGGAAGGCTTGCTTCGCGGCTGCCAACCGCGACACCGGCGGGGTGCCGTAGTCGGGTTCCTTCATGCTGTCGCTCACGTCCAGCACGAGGACGATGGCGACCCCGTCCACGGGAATTCGGGTCCGCAGGTCGGGCCAGCGGGGGTTTGCGGCGGCGAGGATCAGACCGGCGAGGACCAGACCGCGAAGGATCGCGCCGCCCCACTTGGCACGGGCGGCGCGGCCGACGGGAAGGCCAGCGAAGAGGGTAGCGTCGGGGAACCGCAGCGCCGGCCGCCGCCGGCGGAGCTGCCGCCACGCGGCGAACACCGCGAGCGGCAGCAGCAACAGGAACGCGGGGTGGGCGAAGCCGGGCATGTGTTGAGGATAACAGAAACGGCTCGGCCCGGCCGGTGTGCCCGTCACTGTTTCCGACTTGGCAAACAGGGCCACGAACTGTAGGCTTGTCCACAAGTGACTGTCAACTGTCTTTGGGCAAGGTGACACATGCCTGCTCCGATCACTCGAAGCCTCCGATTCCTGGACTTGTTTTGCGGGATCGGCGGTCTCGGATTCGGCCTTCAACGGGCCGGAATGGAACTTGTGGGCGGCATCGATATTTGGGCTGAAGCCCTCGCCACCTATCGCCACAACCACCCCGGTCAGAAATGCCTGGAGGCGGATTTGTCCCGTGTCGATGCCCGCCGCGTGGAATTGCACTTCGGAATGCCCGTCGGCGAGATCGACTTGATCGCCGGCGGTCCCCCCTGTCAAGGGTTCAGCACTGTCGGCAAGCGGAACAACGACGACCCCCGGAATCTCTTGTGGATGAGTTTTCACCGTCTCGTCGATGAGGTTCGCCCGGCCTACGTTCTCATCGAGAATGTCGAGGGGTTGAACGTGATGGAGAAGGGCGGCGTCCGCGACCGGATCATCGGGGATTTCGAAGGTATCGGTTATCGAATGAAGGCGTCACTACTTCGCGCGGCGGATTTCGGTGTGCCGCAACTCCGCAAGCGGATGTTCTTCCTCGGCTGGCGAGACGGCGTTGCGGAACCCGATTTTCCAACGCCCTTGGGGTCATCGCACGTCACCGTCGCCGACGCGATCTTCGATCTTCCCGCTCTCGCGGCTGGGCAAGCGACAACGTCCTACGGAGCCGAACCCCGGACGCCGTACCAGATCGCCCGTCGGGGAAAGTGTCGAGTCCTGCACAACCACGAAGCGGCAAAACACCCCAACACCCTGGTGGAAATACTGAAGTACATCCCGGACGGGGGGAACCGGAAATCGATTCCCGATGACCTGCAACCGACAAGCGGATTCCACAACAGCTACGCCCGCTTGGCGAGTTGGAAGCCGGCCATCGCCGTCACGTCCAACATGCGCAAGCCCTCCTCCGCACGCGCAACGCACCCGACACAACACCGCGGATTGACTGTGCGAGAGGGGTTGCGACTCCAATCGTTCGACGACGATTTCGTGGTCGTCGGCTCGCGCACGTCGCAGTATCTGCAGGTCGGGAACGCAGTGCCCCCGCTCCTTGCGGAGGCGGTCGGCGCGGGTCTCGTGAAGGCGTTCCGCGCCACGACCACCTCCGATCTAGCTCGCTCCAAAGATCGCCGGGCCTGCGTGCGAGTCCGGAGGTCGTTTCAACCGACGTTCTGGGATGCGGCGACCTAGGTCGCCGCCGAATCCGTCTTCGAGTGGACGAGAGATTCGTGAGACGGATCTTTCTCGCTGATGAACTGGAGGAGGCGGCTCACCGCGTCGGGATTCTGCTCGACGTGAGCCAGGAAGTGAATCAACCCCTGAACGGCGGCCTCCTGCTTCCTCCAATCCCAGCACTCGACGGCGGCCAGAAGGTTGTCCAGCGTGATGACGAGTGCGTTGTTGCTCCGGATGAGTTCGACCGCCTCCTCGTCCGCCGAGACGGCGAACACCAACCCGCTCACCCTGTTCTCCACGACTTTGAGCAGGAACTCGCCGATCTCCGTCACTGCGTTCGCGCCCGTCAGCTTGTCGTCCTTGATCTCGGCCGTCACTTCCAGGTCGAGGCCGCAGTAGCCGTCGATGTCTCCAATGCGCCTTTGCTTGGCCGACCCCGTGCGAGTCTTGTCGATGATGAACGACAGGTGCGGCCGATCAGCGATCATGTACCCGGCCGCGATCCCCTGGAACACGCACCCCGCCCGCTCGCCTTTCTGTTTCGTGCGGGGGTATTGCCGAACGATCTCCTCGAAGAGCCTGACACGAGGCTTCTCGCGGCCGACCGGCGAATTGGACGTGAGGCGCTGCAAGCCGAAGTCGATCAGCACGAGGCAGAGTTTGTACCGCCCCGATTCGGACAACTGGAAGGCGGGCAACAGAAGCGTGTCTTGATACTTCTGCCACTGCCCGGTGTTGTACACGTACGCACTCGGGTACCTGGGGCGTTTCAGTTTCACGAAGAGGTCGGCTACCTCTTCCTCCAGCTTGCGAATCCCGACCGTGTGGGCAGCTTGTCCGTCCTTGAAGGTTAGGGTCAGCGTGTTCGCGTCGGTATCACCCCGTGCGGTCACGAGAGTGTAGCGGGCGAATAGCGCTTCGTTCGTCAGGTCCGGCCGAAGCACTTTGGCTTGCGAATCGTGCAAGGAAAGCTGCTGTGCCAGTAGGGCCATGTCGATGGCCAGCCCCAACGGGTACCGCGACCGGTCGAACTTCTTGGCAACAAACGCCAGAATGCCAGTGATCGGCTTGACCTCCGGAGCGGACACGTTGCCGGGGGAGAAGCCTTTCCCGAAGTGGTTTTCGAGGTAGGTCTCGATGATTCGGCTTTCATCCGGCGTCGGCATTCTCTGGTTCCCGAAGAACTGTGTTTCGATTGGACCCGGCTTCGTTTTGCACATTCTAGAATGTGGCTACCGGAGGTCGTTGTCAACTCCCTCGCCACACGGGCAGGCGGCGGGAAGGGAAGGTGACGCCGGAATCCACCGCCGCCGAGCGGGAACGAAAAACACCCCCGGTTGTTGCCGGGGGCGCTGTGGGTCGCCGGGTTCGCCGCGTTGCCGACACTACTCCTTCATCCGCTTCAGGTACTTGCCGTCCTCCGTCTGGATGACGATCAGCTCGCCCTGGGCGATGAAGCTGGGCACCTGGATCTCCAGGCCGGTCTCCATCACCGCCCGCTTCGTCTGCGCGGCGGCCGTGGCCCCCTTGATGCCCGGTTCCGTCTCGATCACCTTCATGGCCACCGTCTGCGGCAACTCCATGCTCAGCGCCTTGCCGTCGTAGAAAGTGATCTTGCAGGTGTCGTTCTCCCGCAGGTACTTCATCATCTTGCCGACCATGCTCTCGTTCAGCGTCACCTGCTCGAACGTCTCGGCGTCCATGAACACGTAGTCGTCGCCGTCCTTGTAGCTGTAGGTGTGGTCGCGCATGTCCAGGTACACCACGTCCACCTTGTCGTCCGGGTGGACCCGCTCGTCGGTGATGCTGCCGGTGGTCAGGTTCTTCAGCTTCAGGTACAGGATGGCCCGCCAGTTGCCGGGCGTGTTCAGGTCGCGGTCGAGGACGTAGTTCAGCGTGCCGTTCATGTTCAGCACCATCCCCCGCCGGATGTCGATCATCTTCGTGGACGCCATCGGAGAAGCCCTCTCTCGGGAATCGGGACCGCGCGTTCGGCTGTTAACGTAGCAGCCGCGGCGCGGCGCGAGAAGGGCGGAATCGCCCCCGCCCTGTCCACCGCCCCCGCCGGACGATAAAGCGACCGCACGGCCGAACCGGACCGGTTCGCCGTCGGCCCGCCGCCCGCGCCGCCCGCGGACGGATCGGACCACCCCACCCCGAGGATGCCACCATGACGACCGTGCGGACCCTCCTGACGCTGACCGCGCTGGCCTTCGCCGCCGCGACGACCGCCGCGGCCGACCTGAACATCAACGACCGCGGGGACGAGAAGAAGTTCATCGCCAACCTGACGACCGACCTGATCAAGGCCGCCCGCGGCAGCCCGAAGGACGTGGCCTACGTCGAGCACAAGGCCGACACCACCGTGAAGGACCGACTGAAGTGGACCATCAAGGGCGGGTACAAGGGGTCGCTGACGGGCAAAGCGTTCGAGTCCGACATCGTCGTCAACATCGACATCGCCGACGCGAAGAAGTGGGAGGTGCTGTCGATCGAGTACGCCGACAACAACAAGACGGCCCCGGCCGGGCCGAGCAAGGCCGGCGTGGACAAGATCAAGACCGCTCTGAACAAGTGACCGAAACCTCACCCCGGCTCCCGGTCCGGGGTCGGTACTCGGACGAGACCCCACCCCCGGCCCCCTCTCCGGGACGGGGAGGGGGCCGGGGGTGGGGTCTTGCAACCTTCCGCTACTGCTTCCGAGAAAATCCGCCCGCCGGTCTTGACTTTTGTCCACATCGTCGAATATAGTATCCGCATGACCATCACTCCGGGTGTCCGTCATGCCCACTTTCCCGCCCGCCCCCGTCGATATCGACTGCCTGCTCCGCATCGCCCAGGGGCGGCGGCGGACGATGCGCGCCCGCTGTCCGGGCGACCGGTTCCGCGCGGCGATGGCCGTCCTGAAGCAGGAAAAGGACCGGATGCGGGGCAAGTGGTCGCTCGACTCGGTGTACGAGTGGCCGGACGACGGCGACGACACGCCCTGCGCGAAACCCTTCCCGGCCCCGTCGGCGTCGTTGCCGCCCGTGCCGCGGTTCGTCAACCCGCGCATCCAAACCCGCTCGGTCGGCCCCGTGCCGGAGTTGGAAGCGCAGTTCCACCGCACGGTACTGCATCTGCCGGATCAGGATGAAGACGGAACCCCACCCCCCGGCCCCCTCCCCACGAATGGAGATGGGGTGGCAGACGAGAAGAAAGACCCCCTCACCCGAACGGGTGCTTCGCACCGCGTTCGACCTCTCCCCCACGGGCGTGGGGGAGAGGTGTTGGGTGGCCGCATCGTCCGCCCACGCGACGGAGCCAGCCACGCCCCACCTCTCCCCCACGCCGGTGGGGGAGAGGTCGGAACGGCGGAGCCGTTCCGGGTGAGGGGGCTTCCGCTCGCGTGTTCTGCTCGCTCCGC
>JAYTTN010000733.1:0-13493 GCA_043745295.1 Fimbriiglobus sp.
CCCGTAGCTCAAATGGATAGAGCAGCGGTTTCCTAAACCGTTTATCCCGGTTCAATTCCGGGCGGGAGTACCAGCCGGGAATTCACCCCGTCATCGCCTGCTCATCACGCCAGCAGACCCTTCACCAGTTCGCCATGCACGTCGGTGAGCCGGAAGTCGCGGCCTTGGAAACGGTAGGTCAACTTCGTGTGATCGAACCCAAGCAGATGCAGCAGGGTCGCGTGCAGGTCATGCACATGCACCTTGTCCTGAACCGCCGCGAAGCCGAACTCGTCGGTCGCGCCGTAGGCCATGCCGCCCTTCACCCCGCCGCCGGCCAGCCAGACGCTGAACCCGTGGTTGTTGTGGTCGCGGCCGTTCGCCCCCTCGCTGGTCGGGGTGCGGCCGAACTCGCCGCCCCACAGCACCAGCGTCTCGTCGAGCAGCCCCTTGGCTTTCAAGTCGATGAGCAGCGCGGCGATGGCCCTGTCGCTGGCAGCGGCCTTGTCGCGGTGGCCCTTCTCCAAGTTGCCGTGGTCGTCCCACGGTTGGCCGTCGCCGAAGAACACCTGCACCGTGCGGACGCCGTTCTCCACCAGGCGGCGGGCGGTGATCATGGCGTCGGCGTACTTGCCGGGGCCGTACAGGTCGCGGGTCGCCTTCGGCTCCTTGCTCAGGTCGAAGACGGTCGTCGCTTCGGTCTGCATCCGGAAGGCCATCTCCAGCGACTGGATGCGGGCTTCGAGTTGGTCGTCGGCGCGGGCCTGCTGGTGCATCCGGTTGAGTTGGTTGAGCAAATCCAGTTGCTGCCGCTGCGTGTCCTTGCCGATGTACCGGTTCTCGATGTTCTCGATCACCCGCTTCGGGTCCAGGCTGTTGATGTGGCAGCCCTGGTAGACGCCGGGCAGGAAGCTGTTGCCCCACAGTTGCGGGCCGACCACCGGCTTGCCGGCGCACAGCACCACGAAGCCGGGCAGGTTCTGGTTGTCGCTGCCCAGGCCGTAGCACAGCCACGACCCCATGCTGGGGCGGATCGGCTGCGTGTTGCCGCTGGTCATCATGAGCAGCGACGGCTCGTGGTTGGGCACGTTGGTGTGCATGCTGCGGACGACGCAGATGTCGTCGATCATCTTGCCCACTTCGGGGTAAATCTCGCTGACTTCGATGCCCGACTTGCCGCACGGTTTGAACTTGAACGGCGAGGCGAAGGCGTTGCCGGTCTTCCGCTCCGTCGCCTTGGCGGTCGTCACCTTCTTGCCGTTCTGCTTGGTGAGTTCCGGCTTCGGGTCGAAGGTATCGACCTGACTGGGACCGCCGTTCATGAACAGGTGGATGATGTGTTTGGCTTTGGCCGGGTAGTGCGGCTTCTTCGGCGCGAGCGGGCTGGCGCTGGCGTCCGCGGCCCGCAGTTCCGGGGCGAGAACCCCGGCGAGGCCGAGCAGGCCCAGCCCGGTGCCGGTGCGGGCGAGCATCTCGCGGCGGGAGAAGGCGAAGGGCAGCATGGCGGATACCGGTAGGTGAATTGTGGTTTTGGAGTCAGCGGCCCGCAGACGACGCGGACAGGAACGCGGATGAAATCTTGATCAGATCGAATCATGTTTTCAGTCCGCGTCTTCTCTGCGTCGACTGCGGGCCTCTTCAATTCTCGACTCGCACTCACTCCGCGAACATCAGCTCATTGCTGGCGAGCAGGATTTGGGCGTACTGCTGCCAGCGCGTCAGCTTGTCGTCCTTGGCCATAGGCAGTTTCGTGAACGCCGTGGCCAGCGCCAGCTCCTCCGTCGTCGGCGCGCGGGTGAACGCCAGCCGGTACGCCAGCTTGATCCGCGCCTCGGGCTCCTTCTCGGCCTTCTCCACCCGCTCGGCGAACGCCTTCGCCTGACCGATCATGAACTCGCTGTTCAGCGCGAACAACTGCTGCTGCGGGACGGTGGTGCTGCCCCGCTTGTCGGCGGTCACGTTCGCGTCGGGGAAGTCGAACAGCCGCAGCAGGCCGTCCAGTTCGTGCCGGCTGATCTTGGCGTACACGGTGCGGCGGCGGACGGTCGCGTTCTTCAGGTCGAACGTCGGCCCGCCGACGGTCAGGTCGATATTCCCGGCCACGGCCAGCAGCGAATCCCGCCACGCCTCCACGTCCAGCCGGTGCCGGTTGCCCCGCCACAAGTAGACGTTCGCCGGGTCGGTCTTGGCGTTCTCGGCGTCGGTGTTGCTGGACGCCTGGTACGTCGAACTCAGCACGATCTGCCGGTGCAACCACTTCATCGACCAGCCGTTCTCCACGAACTGGACGGCCAGGGTGTCGAGCAGTTCCGGGTGCGTCGGGCGGTCGCCGAGCAGCCCGAAGTTGCTCGGCGTGTTCGCCAGCCCGCGGCCGAAGTGCCACGCCCAGACGCGGTTGACGATGACGCGGGCGGTCAGCGGGTTGGCCTTGTCCGCGATGGCGTTGGCCAGGTCGAGCCGGGTGAAGTCCTTCGCGGCCGGCTTGTCGGCGAGGACTTGCAGGAACCCCTTCGGGGCGGCTTGGCCCTTGTTCGCCGGGTTGCCCCGGACGTACACCGGCATGGCGTTGCCACCGCCCGTGAGGACGTGGGCCATCGGCGGGGTCGGCGGCATCGCCTTCTTCCGCTTGTCCAGTTCGGCCTTCAGGTCGGCCAGCTTCTTCTTGTCGTCGTCGGCCAGCGGCCGCTTCTCGACTTCGGCCGGCGGGATGAAGAACGGCGCGTCCTTGTCGGTGAACACCGCCGTCATCACCGCGCCGTCCTTCTTCGCCATCTTCTCCAGGAACGCGGAGCGGGCGGCGTCCGTCGCCAGCGCGGTCTTGATCGGCTCCAGCGGCTTGGCGGTGCTGGCGACGGCCTTCACCCAGCGGCCCAGGAACGCCGGGTCGAGGGCGTCCGCCTTCGCCACCGTGTCGGCCTTCAGCGCCTTGTCCTTGCTCATGCGGACGGCGGCGTCGAGGTACTTGGCGGTGTCCTTCGCGGCCTCGGTGCCGATCTTCTTGGCGATCTCCGACTGCGATTTCGTGATCGCGGCGGTCTGGTCGGTCAGGGCCTTCGTGGCCGTCTCGAACGCCTTCGCCTCCTCGGCTTTCACCAGCGGTACGTCGGTGAACTTGCTGCCGTTGAAGATGCCGGCGATGGCGTAGTAGTCCTTCGTCGGGATGGGGTCGAACTTGTGGTCGTGGCAGCGGGCGCAGCTCACGGTCAAACCCAGGAAGCCGCGCGTCACGGTGTCCACGCGGTCGTCGAGTTCGTCGGCGATGGCCTGCTCGGCGGCCGAGTTCTTGTAGTACTCCGCGCCCAGGCCGAGGAAGCCCAGGCCCGCCAGTCGCGTCGTGGGGTCGCCGGCCGACTCCGGCATCAGGTCGCCGGCCAACTGCAACTTCACGAACTGGTCGAACGGCATGTCGGCGTTGAACGCGGCGATCACCCAGTCGCGGTAGCGGAACGCCTGGTCCCGCTTCTTGACGGCGAAGGTGTGCGCCTGGTCCTCGGCGTAGCGGGCGACATCCAGCCAGTACCGGCCCCAGCGTTCGCCGTACCGGGGCGAGGCGAGCAGCCCATCAACCACTTTGGCGAACGCTTCCGGCGACGTGTCCTTCTCGAACGCGGCGAGATCGGCCGGCGTCGGCGGCAGGCCGGTGAGGTCGAGGTACGCTCGCCGCAGCAGCGTCCGCTTATCGGCGGCCGGCCCTGGCTTCAACCCTTTCTCCGTCAACTTGGCGAAGACGAACCGGTCCACGTCGGTCTTCGCGCCCGGCCCGTCCGGCGGGGCGACGGCCTTCGGCGGCTGGAACGCCCAGAACTCACGGCCCTTGGCGATGTCGAGGGTCTTGGCGGTCTCGTTGCCGTCGCGCGGGTCGGCGGCCCCGTCCAGAATCCACTTCTCGAAGTCGGCGATGACGGCGTCGGGCAGCTTCCCCTTCGGCGGCATCTGGCTGTCGCCGGCGTACCGGATGGCGGCCAGCAGCGTGCCGTCCTTCGGCTTGCCGGGCACCACGGCCGGGCCGGTGTCGCCGCCCTTGCGGGTGGCGTCGCGGGTGTCGAGTTTCAGCCCGCCCTTGAGCTTCTTGGCCTTCTCCGCCGCCTCGCTGTGGCAGCTGTAGCACTGCTCCACCAGCACCGGACGGATTCTGGCTTCGAAGTGGTCGGCGTCGGCCCCCCGCACGGCGGGCACGAGCAGCAGAAGAACGGCGGTCGTTCGCAGGAACGGCGTCATGGGCGGATGAACCCAGGAGTGTGGCGGAAGTCGGGCAGTCGGCGGGCGGGCAAGCGAGACGGCGCGAGCGCCGCTGGGGGAGGTATGAGTATGATGGCATCCGGCGGGACAAAAGTCACGAGGAAAGTGCGGCAATGGGAAACGAACAAGTCGCGATGGGCAGGCCGAATCCGTCGAAAGTCCGATTGCAACTACCGCTGTTCTGAGAAGACCGAGACCGTCCGGGAAAGGGTGGCCCGGTGCGAGTTCGGCAACATCGGGAATGTCACTCGGAGTATCGCCCTCACCGCAGGAATCTAAACGATTCAAAGAACCCCTTGGTCTCCTTGCTGGCACCCGTTAATCCAGGGCCTCCGTTCACCGACATCATCACGGTTGTGCCTTTGTAGCGGGCGAAGACACCCACCGAAGATCGAGTCCCGTCCAACATCGCGTACTCAACTTGCTTTCCCGGTTGCCCGTCGACAACGACATCCCTTCGCTTGACGACCTTCCAGCCCGGAAGTTTGCTTTCCCCTCCGGCGTGCTGATCCAAATCGTAGTTCGCGTCGAGGAACTCGGACGGTGCGTAAGTGATGGAAAGGATGTACCCCGTGTCGCCAAGCGTTGCCACCCAGATCGCAAGTTGAACTGGGCTATCTGGCTTGCCAGTGTACTCCGATGGAGGCGGACGCAACTCAGGCACCATCGGGAAGGTTACGGAACAGCGTCCCCGAGGGTCCGTGAACGAATGCCCGAGTTCGGGTTTTGCAACCGGTGATACGTTGCCTCCATCGGTCACAGGAGGCTTGTCGGCATTTCCTGGGGAACGGTCACACCCGAGACCGCCAACCAAAGCGAATGCGGTCCACGAAAAAAGCCTCATGGATACACCTCCGCGAATTGGGCGGGAAGTCCGGATAAGTGAATCGGCACTTATCGATATGTTCACCGCTTCCGTCTTCGCTGTCAAGCGAAGAAATGACCGTAGCCCAGGGGCCATTCCGTTCCGAACGCTGCGCGGCCCCTGTCGAGCCGCGACCGCCGGGGAGCGTCTTTCCCAGAACAAAGACGCCCCCCGGCGGTCGCGGCTCGTCAGGCGTTACGCCGCGGCGTACTTGTCCCGCAGCTTGTCGAGGAACTTCTTGCTGTCCGCCGTCACCGCCCAAGCGTCCGGCCAGAAGCACAAGTCCACGCTCCACCAGCCGCCCGGCACGGCCGCCGCCTGGATGGCCGGGATCAGCTCGTCGAAGTTCAACTTGCCGGTGCCGAACGGGTTGTGCGTGCTGGTGTTGTGCTCGTTCAGGGTGCCGTCGCTGTCGATGACGTGGACGTGCGTGATACTCCCCTTCAGCTTCGTCAGCAGTTCCATCGCGCCGCCGGCCAGCAGTTCCTTGCCGCCCTGGTGGTTCGCGCCGACGGCCGCGCACATGTGCGCGTGGCAGGTGTCGTACAGCACGCCGAAGTTCGGGTTGCTCTTCGCCCGCACCGCCCCCACCAGTTCCAGGATTTCGCTCGGCTTGTTGAACGCGAACCCCGGCTCGAACTCCCAGCAGACGTTCAGCCCGAAGTCCGCCGCGATCTTGCTACAGGTGTCCCACACCTTCACGAACCGCTCCATCCCGGCTTTCGCCCCGACCTTCTTGCCATCTTCGGTGGCGAAGTAGTCCGGGGCCAGCACGGTATCGACGCGGATCGTCTTCGCGTCCAGGTCCGACGCGAAGTTGCACCAGCCGAGGAACGCGGTGGTGTACGCGGCCGGGATTTCGTCGAGGATGCTGACGCCCGGCGTTTTGAACGCCCACAGGTCCACGGCGATGCCGGACAGCGCCAGCCCGTGGTCGGCGATCTCCTTCTTCAGCTTCTCGCGGCTCTTCTTGGTCGGGTGCGTGGCCGGCGACGGGTGCGGGCCGAAGCTGCCCAGTTCCACCCCGTCGTACCCCAGGTCTTGCAGCTTGTGCAGGATGACGTGGAAGTCGTTGGTCGGCTCGGTCTGGTTGAACAGGTACGCCCAGGTGCCGATCGAGATTTTCGCTTTCATCGGGAGAAGTCCTGCGAGGGGTGACAGACGCGCGGGCGGGGCGGGTATCCCCAGAACCCCACCGGGTTCAACGTACTTTGACGGGCCGGCAACGGTCAGGTATGTTTACCCATTCGCCCGCGCGGCGCGGCGAGTCCCTTGTCGGAACACCTGTTCTCGCCAGCACTTGGGACCGCTACCTGCACGGCCGTTGCGACGGCCCCGGCCCCGCCGGTCGCGATTATTTTCCGGCCTCGGCGCAAGTTTCGTCCCCAGGACGCGAACTCCGGGTATATCTCGCGTGTCGATGGCCCTACCTCAATTGGAAAAAGGACACCATGAAAACTCACTTCCCGCACACGACCGGAGGACACGGTTTGTCTTCGAACCGCATCGGCACGGAGTCGGACACCAAGCGGATGCCGAAGGTGATCATCGGCGCGGTCGGCGAGCCGCTGGCCACCGCCCTGGCCGCGCACTTCGCCAAACTGGGCTGGCGGATGAAGCACGCCGCCGACAGCGACGAGGCCCGTCGTCACGCGGCCGCGTGCCGCGCGTACGCCGTCATCCTGCCGGTGGACTCGTTCGCCGAAAGCGGCTTCTTGGCGTGCGCCAAGTTGGTCCTCGGCCTGCGGAAGACGCGGGTGGTGCTGGTCGGCGAGGAGAGCGAGGAGAACGAGCGGTTCGCGCTGTTCGCCGGGGCCGCCGGGTACGCCACGCCGGAGACGCCGGCCGGCGAGCTGGCCCGCATCGTCACCGGCCAGTTCGCCCCGACGATGAACTGATGGCAAACGGCGCGACGTGAGGGAGTGACTTTTCCGGCTCGGAAGGAGTGCAAGACAGTGCCGCTTATTCCGGCCCGCGCCGCCCACGGTCGCGGGCCTTCTTCATGCGCGTCATGAAGTCGTCGCCGTCCTCGTCGGGCTTCGGGGCCGGCTTGCCCGACGGCGGGGGCGGCGGCGGCTTGCCCACCCCACCCGTGCCGAACTCGTCCGCCCCGGCCGGCGCGACGACATCCGCGTCGCCGGGTTCGAACCGACGGGTGGCGCGCTTCTTCGCTTCCGTGTCGGTGGTGCGCTTTTTGACCCGACCGAGCGCGCCGATCATGCTGCCCTCGTCCGGCACCTCGACGTACTCGGTCGCGCGGAGCCGCCGCCACTGGGTGGCCAGCGCCTGGCGGGTCTCGGCCCACTCGAAGGAGATGCGCCGCACGCCCACGTCGAACAGCAGCAGCACGCCGGTCGCGAACACCAGCCAGTACCAGAACGGCAACTGGCTCTCGCTGCCCTGCTTCGACCGGCGGAAGAAGTCGGCGGCGGCGGCCAGCGTCAGGGCGTCAGCGAGGGTGGCCGGCTCCTCGTGGTACTTGCCCCCGCAGGCCTCGGCGATCTGCTTCATCCGGCCGGTGTCGGTCTCCAGGTCGGCGTACTCCGGCGAGTACGGCACGGTGGTGCCGGTGCGGGCCGAGTCGAACGCCTGGTAAACTGGGCCTTTGGTGTCCCGCTCCTGCTTGCCGTTCGACCCGATCTTCGGCTCGCTGGCGTTCACCGTCACGAAGTACGACCCGGCGTCGTCGGCGGAGAACTCGGCGACGTACTGGCCGGGGCTGCCGGCCTTCGGCTTGAAGTCCAGCTTCGGCGGCGGCTGGCCCGGCAGCGGCGGGTTCGGCAGCGACACCATGCCTTGCAGACTGAGGCCCGACACCGGCTTCTTCTTGTTGTCGCGGGGGTCGGTCTTCTGCGCCGTCACCGTCACCTGCACCCGCCCGTTGCGGGTCTCGGTGGCGACCACCAGTTGCCCCTTTTCCTCGTCCCGCATGGCCCAGCGGATGGTGTCCGTCCAGAACTTCTGGTAGATGTCGGACGACACCCACTCGCGGTCCCACCCGCTGACCCCCGACGGCTGGCTCCGCGCGTCGGACGTGAACGCCACCGACTTGCCCAGCCCGTACCGCCACTTGGCCAGCACCGGGAACCGCTGCCCGGACTGCGGGTCGGCCGGCCCCTCGACGAGCATGTCGGCCAGCACGTTCTCCTTCTTGGTCGTGCGGACCATCCCTTTCAGTTTCGGCAGCGGCGGGTTGAGCGTCACCGTCGGCCCGTCGCGGAGCAGGAGCTGCGGGTCGAACTCCTTGTCGTAGATGAACGACTGGCTGATCTTGCGGGTCTCGCGGATGTAGATCGCCGGCAGTTGGTTCGGGTTCGTCACCTTGTGGAAGTTGCCCGGCTTGCCGCTGCCGTCCTTGGTGCCGCTGGCGATCTTCTGCATCTTCGTGTCTTCGTTCACCCCGTGCGTGGCGACGCCGATGGTGGTGCAGGTGATGTTGTTGTCGGCCATCAGTTGCACCGCCGCCGCGCCCAGCGGCGAGAACTGCGGGTCGCCGTCGGAAATGAGGATGACGTGCTTGACGGCCAGGTTGTACTGCGGGTCGGACAGCGTGTCGGCGGCGGCCTTCAGGAACGGGTCGAAGTCGGGCATGTCGCCGGGGGTCATGCGGTCGATCTCCTTGTAGTGCCGCCCCTTGTCGTCGCCCACTTCCTGGAACTTGATCGGCCAGTTGACGCCGCCGCCGACGCCGAACCCGTAGTCCAGCACGCCGATCATGTCGCCCGCGCCCAGCCGCTGGACGGCCAGCTTGGCGATGTCCTTCTGCCACTTGTTGCCGTCGGCCATCTCGGAGGCGTGCATGATGAGGATCAGCCCACCCTTCCCCGCCGCCTTCTTCGCCTTCACCTCGCAGTCCACCGGCAGCGCCGCCTCGACCGGCGTCCCCTGGTACCCGCCGGGGCCGAAGCTGTCCGGCCCGCCGACCATCACCAGCCCGCACCCCTGGTCGTGGACCTGCTGGCGGATCACCTCCATGTGGTCCGGCTCGAAGTCGTCGGCCGGCACGTTCGCCAGCACTACGCAGTCGTAATCCAGCAGGAACACCGCGAGCTGGTCCTTCTTCTTGGGCAGCTGCGTGATCGACAGGTAGTCGAGCTGGAAGTTGGCCTTCCGCAGGGTGGACACGAGGTGCCGGTGCGGGGAGTCGGTTTCCTTGAAGTTCTTCGGGTCCAGGAACAGCATCTTTTGCTTGCCCTTGGCCACCACCACCGTGCTCGCGGCGTTGTTCGCCGGGCGGTCCCCGGCGAGGCCCGGCGTCCAGTCGGCCGCGTCCGGCTCCTTCGACCGGATCGGGGTGAACGTGGCGGTGTACGTGTACGACGACCGCCCCTTGCCCGGCGTGTCCACGAACTCGAACACGTTCTGCCGCACCTTGCTCGGCATCAGCCGGACGATGGGCGGCCGCTTGCCCGCGTCCAGCACCTGATCGGTCTCGACGATCCGCACCGGGTCGCGCTTCTCCGCCGGCTGGTCGCCCACCGCCGCGCCGATGCGGAGCAACTCCAGCGTGCCGTCCACGATCCGCGTCGGGTGTTCGTTCCGCACCACCACCCGCAGCGTCCGCCGTTCGCCTTCGGCGGTCAGCGCCGGCGCGTCCACCGACTCGACCCGCACCTCGTTCTCGTTGCGGACGCCGGGGGCCAGCGCGACCGTGTCCACTTCCACCTTGTTCTTCACCGCCAGATCGAGTTGCTCGGCCAGCAGCCCCCGGTTCGGGTTGCCGTCGGACACCAGCACGATCCGCTTGCCGGTGCCTTCCGGGAAGGACGCCAGCGCCAGCTTGAATGCCGCCGCGATGTCCGTGTACTCGCCGTCCACCGGCCCGGCGGCGTTCGGGTCGAGGGGCGTCGCGAACACCGGCGCGGGCGGGAGGAGCAGCTTCGGCCGCTTGCCGAACAGCATCACCCCGAACTTGTCGTCCCGGCTGCGGCCGAATTGCAGGTTCACCGACTGCTCGACCAGCGCCCTCGTCCGCTCCCACCGCAGGTCCAACGGGTTCCCCTTCGCGTCGGTCCCCGGCTCCTGCGGGACGCTGAACGAGCGGTCCACGAGGAACAGCACCGTCACGTTTTCGCTCGGCCGCAGAAGCCGAGGTTCGGCCAGCGCGAGGGCAATCGCGGCCACCACACCAGCCCGTCCGCCGACGGCCATCCACTTCCGCCACGGCCCCAGCCCGGACAGACTGCCCCGGCTCATCAGGAACACGGCCGGCACGAACACCAGCAGCACCAGCCACCACGGGCGGATGAAGTCCAGGTACAGCGCCGACCGACCGGCGTAGGCGACGCCGGAGGAGATGTCCCGCCCGACCCACCCGCCGATGCCGGCGAGCAGAACCGCGCCGAGAATCAGGCCGAGCGTGAACGACCACACTCGCGCGAGCAGCAACAGAAGCGCCGCGAGGGCGAACACCACCGCCGTCAGCGCCACGACCGCCACGGCGATGGTGCGCGTGTCGCCGTCCTCGACGAGTTGATACTTCCACCCGTGCAGCCCGATCATCCCACCGGCGAACAGGGCGAGAGCGAACGCCAGCCACCCGGACACGCCGACGCGCCCGCGCAGGGCCGCGCGCACCGCCAGCACCGCCGCCGCGACGAGCAGCGCGATAGTCAGCCAGTGGGGTTGCAGCAGCGGCAGGAGGCGGTTCATGGGTTGTCTCTTGTTCGACGAGCCGCGACCGCGAGGGAGCGCGTTTTGTGCGGCCCCGAAGGGGCCACCGAAAATAGCCTGGGGTGACGGAGCGAAGCGACGGAACCCCAGGACACCCAGAGAAAGAACACAAGCCCCGAAGGGGCGGCACCTCTGTCGCCCCTTCGGGGCTTCGGTGTTTGTTCGCATCGAAACCTGGGGCTGACGCCCCAGGCTATTTTCGGTGGCCCCTTCGGGGCCGCACAAATCCGCTCCCTCGCGGTCGCGGCTCGCGTCAAAACTTCACCCGCTGCACCCGGTGGTTCTCGGTGTCCACCACATGGACGCGGCCGGACTTGTCCACCGCCACCGCCCACGGGTCGGCCAGTTGTCCGGGGCCGCGGCCGGGTTCGCCCCACGTCGCCACCGGCGTGCCGTCGGCCAGCAGCTTCTGCACGCGGTTGTTGCCTCGCTCCACAACATACAGATGGCCCGACGGCCCGAACGCCAGATCGTACGGCAGGTTGAACTGCCCCGGTTCGCGGCCCGCGCCGCCGAACTCGCGGACGAACTCGCCGCTCCGCGTCATCACCTGGATCCGGTGGTTGCAGGCGTCCGCCGCGTACAGCAACCCGTCCGGCCCGATGGCCAGCGCCCGCACGCGGTTGAACTGCAACGGCCCCTGCCCGATGCTCCCCCAGCACGCCACGAACTTGCCTTCGAGGTCGAGCTTCGTGATGCGGGCGTTCTCGCCGAACTCGGCGATGTAGTAGAACCCGTCCTCGTCTTGAACGCAATCGGACACGTACCCGAACTGGCCGGGAGCGGTCCCCGCCCGACCGCCCAGCACCTTCAGTTCTTTGCCGTCGAAACTGTACACGCGCACGCAGTGGTAGTGCGAATCGGACACGAGCAGGTTCCCGTCGCGGTCGATGCCAAGCCCGCTCGGCCGGCCGTTGCGGAAGTCCGGGGTCGTCCAGGTGTGACCGAGGTGGTTGCCGTCCAGATCGTAAGTCTGGATGCGGGCGGTGAAATCGACGAGGAACAAGTGGCCCTTCGGATCGATGGCGATGGCCCGAGGGCGGGCGACCAGCCCCGGCTGCACGCCCTTCGACCCCCACACCAGTTCCGGCGCGGACCCGCCCCCGCCGACGCCGAGCGTCAGCCCGACGCCGGCCAGGATGACGACGAGGATCAGAAGCAGCACGAGGCGAGGACTCATGGGGTTAGGGTAGCGAACCCCCGTCTTCGCGGCGACTTCAGGAGCCGCACCCCCCACTTCCGCATTGCACCGGCCCCGCGCCCGCTATAATCCCCTTTTGACCCGCCCCGCACCCGCACGGCACCGATGGCCACCAAACGCAAGCCGAAGTCGCTCCCACTTTCGTCCGCCACCTCCGCGCCCTTGGCGAAGGGCAGCTACGCCTTCATCAGCCTCGGTTGCCCGAAGAATCTCGTCGATTCCGAACGGATGCTCGGCAAACTGGCCCAAGACGGCTACGCGCTGCAACCCGACGCCGACGGCGCGGACGTGGTGGTGGTGAACACCTGCGGGTTCATCGAACCGGCCCGCCAGGAGTCCCTCGGCGTCATCCGCGAGATGCTGGCGCTCAAGAAAGCCGGCCGCGTCGGGTCGGTGGTGGTCGCCGGCTGCATGGCCGAGCGGCAGCGCGACCTGCTGCTGGAGGCCGTGCCGGAGGTGGACCAGATCGTCGGCGTGTTCGGCCGCGAAGAGATCGTGTCGGTGGTGGACCGCGCGGTCGCGCACGTCACCGAACAGCGGAGCGTGTTCCGCCCCGCCCCGGTGCGGGCGCTGGAAGACACCGCCCGGTTGCGGATCACGCCCCGGCACTACGCCTACCTGAAGATCAGCGAGGGCTGCGACCGCCTGTGTACGTATTGCGCCATCCCCAAGATGCGCGGCAAGCACGTCACCAAACCCGTCGAGGAAGTGTTGAAGGAGGCGCGCGAGTTGGTCGCCGACGGCGTCCGCGAACTCATCATCGTCGCCCAGGACACGACGTATTACGGCATGGACCTTTACGGCGAAGTGCGGCTGGCGGAACTGCTGCGGGAACTCGATAAGGTGGACGGGTTGCAGTGGATTCGCATCCTGTACGTCTATCCGGAACACGTCTCGGATGAACTTTTGGATACGCTGGCCGGCGCGAAGAAGATCATCCCGTACCTGGATATGCCGCTCCAGCACATTAACGACCGCGTGCTGCGCCGCATGGTCCGCCGCGTGGACCGCGCCGCAACCGAGAACCTCATCGCCCGGATGCGACGCGCCCTGCCGACGCTGGCCATGCGCACCACGTTCATCGTCGGCTTCCCCGGCGAGACCGAGGCCGAGTACGAGGAACTGAAGCAGTTCGTCCGCGACCAGAAGTTCGAGCGGGCCGGCGTCTTCCCGTACTCGCTCGAACCGGACACGCCGGCGGCGAAGCTGGAGGGGCACATGCCGGACGAGGTCAAGCAGGCCCGCGTCGCCGGCATCATGGAAATCCAGCAGCAGATCGCCTTCGACTGGGCCGGCGGGCAGATCGGCAACGAACTGGATGTCGTCATCGACGGCCCCGACCCGGAGTTCGCCAGCCACTTCCGCGGCCGCACCTACGCCGACAGCCCGGACATCGACTGCGAGGTCCGCGTGAAGGGCAAGAACCTGCGGCCCGGCGACTTCGTGACGGTGAAAGTGACGGCCGCCGACGGCTACGACCTGACCGGCCGCGCCGTCGGGGCCGCGTGGTGAAAGCGAACCACGTTCTCTGGTAGG
>JAYTTN010000734.1:0-13488 GCA_043745295.1 Fimbriiglobus sp.
ACGTGGTGTGTGTCGTCGCCGCGACCGCAGGGAGCGGGGGAAATCACCCCAGCGACCACGGCTGGCGGTACTCCTTGGTCAGCAGCTTGGTTGCCTCCGCGTCGCCGACGAACGTCTCCTTCACCGGGTTCCAAGTCAGCTTCCGGCCGGTGCGGACGGCGATGTTGCCGAGGTGGCAGACCGTCGCCGAGCGGTGGCCGATCTCCACGTCGGCGATGGGCAACTGCCGGCTCTTGACGCTGTCCAGCCAGTTCTGGTGGTGGTTGCCGGACGCGGTCAGTTTGATGTCCCCGCCGCTGCCGAGCTTGGCCGCGTCGAGCTTCTCGCCGCCCACCGTCACCTCGATCTTGCCGCGGTCCACGAACAGCGTCCCCTTCTCGCCCTCGAAGGTGCAGCCGCCCCGGTGCCCCTGGCCGCACTTCACCACCGCGCCGCCGGCGTAGGTGTAGGTGATGTCGGTCGTGTCCGGCGTCTCGTACCAGCCCTTCGGGTGGAACTTGGCGGTGCCCTCGACGGCCGTCGGGCCGGTGTCGTCGGTGCCCAGCGCCCACTGGGCGATGTCCAGGTGGTGCGCGCCGAAGTTCGTCTGCTGGCCGCCGCTGTAGTCCCAGAAGAAGCGGAACAGGTAGTGGACGCGGTGGACGTTGTACTTGCGGTCGGGGGCCGGCCCGAGCCACAGGTCGAAGTCGAGTTCGGCCGGCGGCGCGGCGTCCGGGGCCGGCATCATCGCCTTGGCGGTCCAGTTCGGTTTCGGCAGCCCGACCAGCACCGTCTTGATCTTGCCGAGGAAGCCGTTGCGGACCAGTTCGCACGCCTGGCGGAAGCGGCCGTCGCTCCGCTGCTGGCTGCCGGTCTGCACCATCCGCTTGTGCTGCCGCGCGGCGGCCACCATCGTGCGGCCCTCGGCCACGGTCAGCGACAGTGGCTTCTCGACGTACACGTCCTTGCCGGCCTGGCAGGCGTGGACGGTCATGAGCGCGTGCCAGTGGTCGGGGGTGGTGATGCACACCGCGTCCACCTCCTTCGACTCCAGCAGCTTGCGGTAGTCGGCGAACGTCGCCGGCTTCTTGCCGCCCTTCTCGACCTCGCCGGCGGCCGCCGTCAGGTGCGTGGAATCGACATCGCAGACGGCGGTGACGGACTTCAGGAACTTCCGCAGGTTCGCCGTGCCCTGGCCGCCGACGCCGATGCAGCCGATGCGGACGCGCTCCGACGGCGGGTCGGCGGCGAGCAGGGCGGAGTGGTACACGGCGGCGGGCAACGACAGCAGCGCGCCGCCGGCGAGACCGGAGCCGAGGAACGACCGGCGGGAGACGGGAGCGGCGAGCATGTGGGGTCTCACGGGGAGAGCGAGAGGGAGCAGTGTTGATACGATAACAGAGCGCCCGCGCCGGGGGAATGAGGTACTCGCCAAGTCGGCCGACCGGTGTCGCCGCGCGGTTCCTCGCCGAAATCCGCCGCGACCCCGCTTACTGGCAACGCCGGCTCGCGCCGGACGCCCCCCGAACCCCCGGCCCCGCGCCGGCGTAGGAATTCCGGCCGGGCACGATACGCTATCCGGGCCGTTTCCCTCCGCCGTCGCCTCCGCCTGGGTGCCTTCGTGCTAGGTCCGATCTTCATGCGGGAGCTGGCCACCGTCCCCCGGCGGACGAGCCACTTCGGCTCGCGGGTGGCGCTGCTCGGCCTGTTCACCATCCTCGGCATCACCACCTGGCAGGCGACCGTCGGGTTCGACCGGTACGCCACCCTCGGCGAGACGGCCCGGTTCGGCGCGCTCGTGTTCCAACTGACCGTCGCCGTGCAGATGGTGCTGCTCGTGTTCTTCGCCGCCCTGTCCGCCGCCAGCGCGGTGTCGCAGGAGAAGGACCGCCGCACGTTCCTGCTGCTGCTCATCACCGACATGCGGGACTACGAGATCGTGCTCGGCAAGCTGGTCGGCGCGCTGCTGCCGATCACATCCCTGCTGCTGATTTCCGTCCCCGCCCTCTGCCTGTACCTGTTCCTCGGCGGCATCGACCCGGCGCAGGTGCTCCAGGCGACGGCCGTGCTGCTGGCCACGTCCTACGCCGCCGGGTCGCTCGGCGGGCTGCTCGCGCTGTGGCGGGAGCGGACGTTCCAGGCGCTGGCCCTGTCGGTGCTGTTCCTCATGCTCTACCTCGGCCTCGCCCAAGCGATCCCGGCCGTCGGCGCGCAGTTCGTCCCCGACTTCGACTGGCGGACGGCGCAGGCCTGGGTCGATCCGGTGGCGGCGGTGGGGGCGGTGCTGGACCCGCCGCCGGAGGGGTTCACCGGCATCCCGCCGGCCTACGGGTTCACGCTGGTCATGCTCGGCTGGTGCGTGGTCGCCAACGGGCTGGGCATCTGGAAGTTGCGGAAGTGGAATTCCAGCGGCGAGCCGGTGATGCAGCGGGAGGGGCCGGGGGCCGACCCGGAAGCGGAGCTGACCTCCGACCAGTTGAAAGAGTTCCGGTCGAAGTCGCACGCCGCGCCTGGGGCCACCCGCGAGGTCTGGGCGAACCCGATTCTGTGGCGGGAGATCAAGACGCTGGCCTACGGCCGGCGGCCGCTGCTGGTGAAGTTCGCCTTCGGCGTGGTGCTGGCGCTGATCCTGTATTCCGCCGTCGCGCAACTGAGCGCGCCCGGCGGCCGCCCGGCATTCGCCGCCGCCCACGGCATGGTGCCGCTGGTCGTCGTCAGCCTGCTGCTGGTGGCCGCGCAGGCCGTCACGAGCGTCACGTCCGAGCGGGACGGCGGCGCGCTCGACGTGCTGCTGGTGACGGACGTGTCGCCGCGGGAGTTCGTCTTCGGCAAGGTGCTGGGCGTCCTGTACAACACGAAGGAATACCTGATTCCGCCGCTGCTGCTGGCCATCTATTACGCCGCGCAGGGGCTGCTGGCGAACACCCCGCCGGGGGCGTCGTTCGGGGAGCGGATCGGGGCGAACCTGCTGCCGCTGGTCACGGTCCTCGGTGCGGTCGTGGTGCTGTTCGCGTTCGTCCTCGCCCTCGGCCTGCACGTGTCCTTGCGGAACGTGAACAGCCGGCTGGCCATCGTGAACACGCTGGGCACGGTCTTCTTCCTGAGCGTCGGCACGCTCATCGCCATCTACCTGATCGTCATCAACGGCGGCAGCTTCGCCAACCAGTGGCTCAGCTTCATCTCGTTCCTGGTGCTGGGCATCGGCGGACTGCTGTGGGTGCTGAACGCCGACCGCCCGTCGGCCGCGCTGACGCTGGGCAGCGTGCTGTGCCCGCTGGCCATGTTCTACGTCGTCACGAACGTGCTGATCGCCAAGCCGGGGACGAACGAGTCGGCCGACCCGCTGGTGCCGTTCCTGGCGATGGCCGCGTCGTTCGGGTTCACTATCTACGCGATGGTCCTGCCGCTGGTGACCGAGTTCGACGTGGCCCTCGGCCGCACCACCGCCGCGAACGAGAGCTGACGCCGGATCACCGCGAGGACTCCCCGATGACGAAGACCGGCATCCTGCTCATCGACTGTCCCGACCGCAAGGGGATCGTCGCCGCCGTCAGCGACTTCCTGTACCGGCACGACGCCAACATCCTGCACGCCGACCAGCACCAGGATTCCGTGCGCGGCCTGTTCCTCATGCGCGTCGAGTGGGAACTGGACGGGTTCAACCTCGACTTCGACGACTGCGCGCGCAAGTTCGCCGCCGTCGCCGACCGCTTCCAGATGCGGTGGCGGATCGAGCGGTCCGACCGACCGCAGCGGGTCGCCCTGTTCGTGTCGAAGTACCAGCACTGCCTGGCCGACCTGCTGTACCGGCACCACAGCGGCGACCTGGCGTGCGACATCCCGCTCGTCGTCGGCAACCACCCCGACGCCCAGCGGCTGGCCGACTTCTACCGCGTGCCGTTCGTCCACATCCCGGTCGAGGCCGGCGGCAAGGCCGAGGCGGAGCGGCGGCAACTGGAACTGCTGGACGAACACAAGATCGACCTGGTGGTGATGGCCCGCTACATGCAAGTGCTGTCGGCCGACTTCGTGGCGCGGTTCCCGTTCCGCATCATCAACGTGCACCACTCGTTCTTGCCGGCGTTCAGCGGCGCGCGGCCGTACCACCGGGCCTTCGAGCGCGGGGTGAAACTGATCGGCGCGACCGCCCACTACGCCACGCAGGACCTGGACGAAGGGCCGATCATCGAGCAGGACGTGATCCGCATTTCGCACCGCGACGGGCTGGACGACTTGCTCCAGAAGGGCCGCGACCTGGAGATGGTGGTGCTGTCGCGGGCGGTGCGCTGGCACCTCAGCCACCGCGTGCTGGTGTACGACCGGAAGACGGTGGTGTTCGATTGAGGCTGTCCGAGCCGGAAGCGTGAGCGACGGTTCCCGTCGGAGAAGGCCGTCGCTCACGCTTCCGGCTCGGATCCGACCACCGACACCACGCCACGGGTGCCGTCCACGCGGAGCATCTGGCCGGTTCGCAGCCGGGCGACAACGCCGGGCAGCCCCGCGACTGCCGGCAGGCCGAACTCGCGCGCCACGATGGCCCCGTGCGACAGCACGCCGCCGGTCTCCATCACCAACCCCTTGGCCTTGGCGAACAGCGGCACCCAGGCCGGATCGGTACTCGGGCAGACGAGGATGAACGGCCCGTCCGGCGGCGGGGCCGGTTCCGTCAACACCAGTGCCGGCCCCTCGGCGACGCCGGCGGACAGCGCGATGCCTTCCATCGTCGCCGCGCCGTCGGGCACGGGCAGCGGGCGGCCAATCGCGTCGAGGTCGTCGCTGAACAGCACCGGCGGCAGTTCCAGCGTCAGTTCCAGTTGCCGCCGCTTCTTGCGGGTGGCGATCAAAGCGAGGATGTCCGGCTCTTTCGGAGCCGGAAGCGTGAGCGACGGTCTTGGTTCTGATTTCGTGGCGCCGGCCTCCGAGCCGGTGTCTTCATTCACACCGGCTCGGAGGCCGGCGCCACCAGAGGAAGAACCGTCGCTCACGCTTCCGGCTCGGATCGTCAGGAGGTCATCCAGTTCGGCGAGCGTGAGGAAGAAGACGCCGCCGTTCAGTTTGAACCGCGCGTCCAGTTCCACCAAGTACCGGCGGATCACGGCCATCCCCAGCAGCCAGTAGTGCTTGCCCGCCTCGCGGAGTCCGAGGTACGTCCGCAGTCGTTCGACCCAGCCGTCGGCCTGTCTGCGGACGGAGGCGGGCAGCCGCGCCTCCTTGGCGATCCGCGGCCACGGGTCTTCGGCCGGAACGTGCGCAGGGGACCTCGAGGCGAACAGCGCGTCCACGGCGGTCGGGTCTTCGGACCAGCGGGGGCGGGCCAACTCCATCTCGCCGCCGCAGCGGTGGCCGAACTGCGTGAGAAACTCGGCGCGGCTCATCATCCCGGACGAGAAGGCGTGGAGGCCGTCAGCTAGGGCGCACTCGGCCGGCGCTTTCGCACCGGCGGCCAGCTCCCGGACGGCGGCCTTCGCCCGGTCCTTCAGTTTGGGCGTCAGCAGGTCCGCGAAGAACTGCATGGCCCCGGCCGCCAGCACCGTCGGCTTCAGGCTGTGCCGGGCGAAATCGACGTTGGTCTTTCGCACCCACACGCGGAGTTGGTCCACCACCGCCTTCGGACTGGATGTGGACAAATCCCGACTCAATGCCGCCCGTGTCTCCGTTGCGAACGCCGGCGCAATGTCGCCCGTGAACGTCTTGTCGAAGGTGGGCGTCAGCTTCCTCGTCCGCGAGGCGATCTTCGACAGCCGCCAGACGGCACCGGGCAGCCGCAGCCAGCCGTTGCGGAGGGGCTTCAACTCCGGCTCCGGGTCGAGAGCCTTGCGGGGGTCGCGTTTGTACGCGGCGAACGGGTACTCGATGGGTGGCCGGCGGAACTGCAACCGGGGCATCCGCGACAGGTTGGCCATCGGCCGGCCGGCGATCAGGTCGAACGCGCCGAGCATCCCCAGGGACAGGTCCGGGTCGCCGCCGAGGTCGGCGTTCAACGCGCCGAACCCGCCGGTCGCGGCGAGCAGCACGCGGGTGATGTCCCACGTCATCGGCGTCGGTTCGGGCAACGTTTCCGACAGATTGTAGCGCACCCAGACGGTGCCGGTCGGGTCGGCGAGCCGCCTCACTTCGGCCTGGATTTCCTTGCGAATCCGCTCGCGGTCGGCGGCGGTCGCGGCGGTGATCGGCCGGGCTTGCAAGAGGTACAGTTCGCCGTTTGCGAAAGCCCATTCGATGTCGCGCGGGTCGCCGTACACCGCTTCCACATGGCGGCCCAACTCCGCGAGCGCGGCCAGTTGCGCGTCGGTCAGGCAGAGGGCCGCTTGCAACTCGGTGGGCACCGGCTCCTCGCCGCGCGGCGTGATCCGCACCGTCTTCGCGCCGGGCTTCCGGTCGATGGCGTTGCCGGTCTCGCGGTCCACGGTGAACCGATCCGGCGTGACGCGGCCGGATACGACCGCTTCGCCCAACCCCCACGAGGCCTCGACGCTCATCCGCGTGCCGGTCGGGTCGGCCGGGTCGCGGGTGAACAGCACTCCCGCGACATCGGCGGGAATGAGCGTTTGCACGACGACGGCCATCGCCGCACAGTCCTCGGCGATGCCCTGGGCTTTGCGGTACGCAACGGCACGTTCTGTATACAGCGATTGCCAGCAGCGTTGAATGGCAATCAGGAGCGGTTCAATCCCTTCGACGCCGAGGATGGTTTCCTGCTGGCCGGCGAAACTGGTGTCGGCCCCGTCCTCCGCCGTGGCGCTGGACCGCACCGCGACGGGACCGCCGCCGAGGGCCACATACGCGGCTTCGACCTGCTTCTTCAAGGCTTCCGAGTGGCCGGCGCGGTTCGCCCGGTAGGCGTCGGTGGTGACGACGAACCCCGGCGGCACGGGCAGCCCGGCGGCGGCGGTGCGGGCCAGGCTCAGACCTTTTCCGCCGACCAGAAGGACGGCCTCGGCGGGCACAGCGGCGAACGGCAGCACATCGGACATTGCAGCTCCGGGTCGGGGTGGGATGGGTCATTCTATCGATGGGTTCGAACGCCCCTCCGGGGCTTGTTGTTGTTGGCGGGACGGTCCTGGGGCTTCCGCCCCAGGCTTTATCCGGACGCCGCTCCGCGGCGAAGACAGCGGCCGTGATCCAGGGGAGGAAGAACACGTTCGGGAACAAGAGGCCCGCTGCTCGATTCGGGACACCCTCTTGGCACCGGAGGTGCCGCGCGGATAAAGCCTGGGGCGGAAGCCCCAGGCACGTGCGGTCGCGTGTAACCCCATTTGGCCGCTCGCGTCCGCCTTTTGGCACCGGAGGTGCCGCGCGGATAAAGCCTGGGACGGAAGCCCCAGGAACCCGAAGCCGTCAACCCGCCAAAGGGGTGACCGGAGGCCCGGAAATGGCGACCACGTTCACGAACCTACTCGCCCACGTCGTCTTCAGCACCAAACACCGTCAACCGCTCATCGAGGCCGCGTGGCAGGACGACCTGTACGGGTACATCGGCGGCATCATCCGGAATCGGGGCGGCATCCTGCTGGCGGCCGGCGGGATGCCGGATCACGTCCACCTGCTCCTGAAGTGGCCCGCCGACACCGCCCTCGCCGCCTTGATCCGAGACGTGAAGGCGGTCTCTTCGGGATGGCGGCACGAGAACGGAGATGCCGACTTCGGTTGGCAGACTGGCTACGGCGGGTTCTCGGTCAGCGAATCGGCCGTGCCCGACGTGACCGACTACATCGCCCGACAAGAGGAGCATCACCGGAAGCCGACCTTCACCTTCAAGGAGGAGTTCGTTCGGCTCCTGGAATCGCATGGAATCAGTTACGATCCGAAGTACCTGTGGGATTAAATCCGGCCGAACGCCCCTCCGGGGCTGGAGGTTATTGACGGCGACAACCTGGGGCTTCCGCCCCAGGCTTTATCCGGGCGGCACCTCCGGTGCCAAGAGATAGAGACACGATCCGCCGACTCTTCGCCGCGGAGCGGCGTCCGGGTAAAGCCTGGGGCGGAAGCCCCAGGAACCCGAGGTCACGCCGACTGGAAGAGCCGCAACTCGCCGCTCGCGGGAAGGGTGAGGACGAAGCGGGTGGGCAGGCCGGGGCGGGGGGTGAACCGCACGTCGCCGCCGTTCTGCGTGGCCAGCCGCCAGGCGATGGACAGGCCCAATCCGCGCCCCCGGCCGGCGGCGCGGCCGGAGAAGAACGGGTCGAACAGGTGCGGGACGGCGTCCTCGGTCGGGCCGGGGCCGCTGTCGTCGATCAATAATGACACCACGTTGTCAGCGGTCGCGTAGCCGACCTGCACCCAGCCCCCCTCGCCGGCCGCGTCGAGGGCGTTGCGGACCAGTTGCGTCACGGCGGCGCGGACGTGCTTGGCGTCGGCGAAGGCCGTGGCCCCGGTCGGGTCGGCGGCGACACTCACCCGCCGCGCGCCGGCTTCGGTGGCCAACTCGCGGAGAACGTCGGCGACGACGGCGGACAGCTCGACCGTGTCCCGGTGCGGCTGCGGCGGGCGGGCGAACTGACGGGTGCCTTGCAACAGTTCCTGAATCCGCTTGGTCTGCTTGAGCGCGACCGCCAGCGATTCGCGGTGGCCGGGGTCGGTCTCGCGCGCCAGCACCCGCTGCACGTTCCCGGAGATGACGGCCAGCGGGTTGTTGATCTCGTGGCTCGCGCCGGCGGCGAACTCCGCGAGGGCGGCCAACTTCGCGGCGCGGAGGGTGTGGTCGAAGTGCGCGTCCGCGTCGGCGAGGGCGGCGGCCAACCCGTCGATGCGCGCCTCTAGTTCGGCGACCAGCGGTTCGGCCGAGCGACGACGCGCGGCCGCCGTCGCACGGAGCAGCCGGGGCAACAGTCTGTCCGAGCCGGAAGCGTCAGCGACGGTACGACTCGGCCCGTCGCTGACGCTTCCGGCTCGGACAGCTTCGCGCAACGCGGCCGTCAGTCCGAAGTGCCCGCCGAGTTTCGCGGCCTGCGTCGGGGTGAGGTCGGGGAAGCCGATGGCGACACTCAGCCACGCCGGCAGCCGCCACCGTCCGGCCAGTCGGCGGGCGAGTTGGGCAGCGTCTTGGCTTGGTCCCCCTCTCCCCCAGGGGAGAGGGGGACCAGAGAGGAAGCGTATTCCCCCAACCCCATCAGCAGCCCGGCAGTCCAAGCGGCGTCGGGCGAGCAGTGGCCGGTACGCGCGGCGATGGCGGATGCGGCGGTCGCCAAGGCGCGACCGGCGGCCACCGACGGCGATTGCGGATCGAGGGCGGGCAGTTCGGGGAAGCGGTCGAGCAGTTCGGCGGCGGTGTCGAGTGGGCCGGCTTGGTAAAGGGTGCTGTCGTCGAAGGCGAACGAGTCGGCGGTCGGCGTCGGGCGGAGGTAGCGGACCAGGTGCAAGACGAGGGCGGGGTCGGCGCGGAGGATGTCCGGGTCGGGGCGGGCGTCGGTGAGGGCGAGCAGCGGCGCGGCGGCCGGGCGGAGCCACGGCAACGACACGGCCCGGTGCGCGACCGACGGGGCTGACACGGGACGGGTTTCCTTTCCTAGGGGTGCAGGCGAACCGGCGGCGTGAGCCGCCTGGGTGATCTTGGCGAGCGGGGGGCGTCAGCCCCCTGTTCCGCCGGGCAAAGGCAACAGGGGGCTGACGCCCCCCGCTCGCCCGGCACCGCGACTCACACCAAAGCGGGGACTTCCATGTCCAGCAGCACGCACATCTTCTCGATGAGCAGGTCCACGTCGAACGGCTTCGGCAGGAAGTCGTCGGCCCCGGCCAGCATCAGCTCCTGCTTCTTCTCCTCCACCTCGACGGAGCCGCTGATGCAGATGATCTTCACGTCTTCCAGGTTGGCGTCCGACCGCACGCGGGTGCAGACTTCCTTGCCGTTGATGTCCGGCAGCATCACGTCCAGGACGAGCAACTCCGGGCGGTACTCCTTCACCATCATGCCGGCGTCGAACCCGTTGGCGGCCATCCGCACCTCGAACCGGCCGTCGTCTTGCAGGGCGCGGGTCATCAGGTCGAGGATTTCGGCCTCGTCGTCCACCAGCAGCACCTTCCGCTTGCCGCTCTCCAGGGCGTCGGTCGGGATGTTGTTGTCGCGCATGAACTTGGAGAGCTGTTCGCGGGGGATGCGGCGGAACTTGCTGCCGGGCACCCGGAACCCCTTGAGCTGGCCGTTGTCGAAACAGCGGATGATGGTCTGCTGGGAGACCTTGCAGATCTTCGCCGCTTCGCCGGTCGTGAACACCGTCTTCATGAGCGCATCCTGCCGGCTGTGGCCGGCTCGCATGACGGACGGACACCGCGACCCCGTGGGGCGTGGCGTCCGGAACCATCCGTGGCTGACGGCGACTCGTTCCCCGCTGGGTGGCGGGGGACGGGTCAATCGGGGAACGAGTCCACGTCGGGAGGTCTGTGGGAGAGAGTCAAGATGGTGAATTCAGGTTGCCTGCCGCGCAAATACTACCCCGCCGGGGCTGTCCTGTCAACGCGCCGGGTCGTGGAATGCGTGGCTTTCGCAAGGGTCGCCAAGCCCCGATTCGGGTGGAATCGGAAACCCCTGGCCATCCTTCCCAAAGCCCGCCCCTCGTCCCGCGTCGGCCGGACGGCCCCCGTTCGCCCTCGGTGGTCGCTTATTCGTTGCGAGCAGACACCGGCCACGCAGCCGGGTTGCCCCGTCGCCGCGACCGACCCGACGTTCGGATCGAGAGTTCGCGGCGACTCGCCACAAGGGACCGGGGCTGCCGGTTCCCCCGTGGCTGTGAGCGACCCCAATAGCGACTCATTCCAGATAGATCAACAGCACTGCCAAGTCCGCCGGGGTGATGCCGCTGATGCGGCTTGCCTGCCCGACGCTGGCGGGTCGCACCCGGCCCAACTTCTCCCGCGCCTCCTGCCGCATCTGGGGGACGACGGCGTAGTCGAACGTGTCCGGGATGCGCCGCCCTTCCATCTTGCGGAACCGCTCCACGTCGCGGGCCTGGATGTCGATGTAGCCGCCGTACTTGGCCCCCAGCACCACCTGTTCGACCACGGCGGGGAAGGCGTCCCACTCCGCCAACTGTGGCGCGCGGGCGACCACGGCCGCCCACTCGACGCCGGTTCGCCGGAGCCAGGTGTCGAGCGAATCCCCCCCGCTCCGCGTCGCCTTCAGTTGCGCGTCCAGCCGCGCGACCCGCTCCTCCTTCTCTTGCAGCCGCTGCCAGTCGGCCTCGCTCACGCTGCCCACCCGCTTGCCGATGGCGGTCAGCCGGCGGTCGGCGTTGTCGTGCCGCAGCAGCAGGCGGTACTCGGCCCGGCTGGTGAACATGCGGTACGGCTCGTCCACGCCTTTGGTCACGAGGTCGTCGATGAGGACGCCGATGTACGCCTCGGCGCGGTCGAGGATCAGCGGCGGCTCGCCCTTCAGCTTCAAGGCCGCGTTCAGGCCGGCCATCAGCCCCTGCGCGGCGGCCTCTTCGTACCCGGTGGTGCCGTTCAGTTGCCCGGCGAAGTACAGGCCGCTGACGGGCTTGGTTTCCAGCGTCGGGTGGAGCTGCGTCGGCGGGGCGAAGTCGTACTCCACGGCGTACCCCCAGCGCATCACCTCGGCGTTCTCCAGCCCCGGAATCAGCTTGAGCATGGCCGACTGCACGTCCTTCGGCAGGCTGGTGCTGATGCCGTTGACGTAGTACTCGCGGGTGTTCAGCCCCTCCGGCTCCAGGAACAGTTGGTGCGAGTCCTTGTCGGCGAACCGCACCACCTTGTCCTCGATGCTGGGGCAGTAGCGCGGGCCGCTGCCGCGAATCTGCCCGCTGTACATGGGGGCGCGGTCGAGGTTCGCCCGGATCAGGTCGTGGACGGCCGGCGTCGTCTCCGTGATGTGGCAGTCCAGTTGCGGCAGCGTGATGGCCTCGGTGGCGAAGCTGAACGGCCGGGGCGGGGTGTCCCCTTTGGACACTTGCAGGTTGGAGAAGTCGATGGTGCGGCCGTTCAGCCGGCAGGGGGTGCCGGTCTTGAACCGCTCCAGCGTGAACCCGCAGGTGGTGAGTGCGTCGGACATGCCCTCGGCCGAGGAATCACCCGCGCGGCCGCCGGTGGTCTTGGCCTCGCCGGTGTGCATGATCGCCTTGAGGAACGTGCCGGTCGTCAGGATCACGGCCGGCGCGAGGTAGTGCGTGTCCCCACGGGCGACGATGCCGAGTACCCGCAACTGGGCGACGCTGCCGGAGTCCGCAAACGGTTCCAGCAGCAGCCCTTCGACCAGCTCCTGCCGCAGGGTCAGGTTCTCCTGGTCCTCGACCCACCGCTTCATGGTGAACTGGTACAGCTTCTTGTCGCACTGCGCGCGGGGCGAGTGCATGGCCGGCCCCTTGCTGGCGTTGAGCATCTTGAACATGATGCCGCTGGCGTCGGTGCATTTGCCCATCAGCCCGCCGAGGGCGTCGATCTCGCGGACGATCTGCCCCTTGGCCACCCCGCCGATGGCCGGGTTGCAGCTCATCTGACCGACGGCGTCGGCGTTCATGGTGAGCAGGCAGGTGCGCAGGCCCAGCCGCGCGGCGGCCATCGCCGCCTCCGTGCCGGCGTGCCCGGCCCCGACGACGACGACATCGAACTCGAAGGACAGCGGCATGAGTCACACGACCGGGCGGGAGGGAAGGTAAAGCCGACCGACGCCACGATTCTTGCCGGTGAACGTGTCGGCGAGAACGTTGAGCAATTCTTCCGCGACGATCAACCCGTATCGCCGGTCGTTCTGGAACCGGCGCTTGTTGGCCAGGGTCAACACCGGCAGGCTTTCCGGGGTGAGCGAGTCGCCAATTGTCCGCTCAAGGGAATCGTCTTCGTCGGACTTGCGATTTTCCGTGATGAGCACCAACCCTTCCGCTTGGCATCGACCCCAAAGAAGGCGGTCGCGGACATCGGGCGGATACCCGAGATCGGCCACCGTGCGGGTGATGAGCGGGTAGTCGTCCCACACCGCGACGAGGTCCAGTGCCGTGAGCAGGTGAATCCAATGCGCGGACAGCCCTTGGATGTTGACATCGAACAGGATGCCGCGCATTCACCCGACCTCCGACAGGGCGCACCGGGCCGACCGCCAGCGTTGGAACGATGTCAGGAACCTCCCACGACGGTCATCGGGCGATTCGCCTTCGATCTCGGGAAACAGGTCGGGGTTCTGTTTTCGCTCGGCCATCCACACTTTCATGAGACGAACCGTTTCCCGCCCGCTCTCCATTCGCGCCCGCATCTCCGGCGTGTCCTGCTCGGCGATCTTCCGCTCGATGCGGGCGTCGATCTCGGCGTTCTTGATCGCCACCGCGTCGGCGTTGTCGGCGACGTACCGCTTCACCGCGGCCAACTCCGTCTGGGTGATCGGGTACAGCTCCAGCATGCGCGCGTCGGTCGTCGGCGGCCCCCACGCCGTCTCGACGAGTTGGGGGTACAGCTCGTTCACCGTCAGCCGGCAGCTCCGCAGCTCGACGCCGCGGCCCCGCTCGTACAGGTACTCGTTCAGGATGACCGGCTCCATGACTCCACTCCTCGTGTTTTCGGAGCCGG
>JAYTTN010000735.1:0-13468 GCA_043745295.1 Fimbriiglobus sp.
ATGCCACTCCCTGGCGGTCGCGGCTCGCAAGATCACGATTCCCGCTTGACACTCCCTCTCCACTCACTGGCACGTTGAACGACGCTCTGCCGCCGAGTAGAGTGTCCGGGTGTCGCCCCGTCTCCGCATAGTCCGGCGCGAGTTCGCGCTCGCCCACATTCACCAGAGGGGGAATCATGGACAGCCAAGATCGCCAGCGGCTCGCCACACCCGCGCGGGTCCAGATCAAGTACGACGTGGAGACCGAGGGCGAGGAGCCGATCCTCGAGTTGCCGTTCGTGCTCGGCGTGCTGGCCGACCTGTCGGGGATGCCGGCCGAGGCGAAGAAGCCGATGAAGAAGCGGCCGTTCACCGCCATCACCAAGGAGAACTTCAACTCGGTCATGGCCGGGGCCGCCCCCCGCGTGGTCATGCGGGTGCCCAACCGCATCACCAACACGGCGGACGACGAGCTGAACGTCGAGCTGCTGTTCAAGACGATGGCCGACTTCGACCCCGGCCGCGTGGCCGAGCAGGTGCCCGCCCTGAACGAGATGCTGACCATGCGGCGGCAACTGTCCGGGCTGCTCCAGAAGCTGGACGGCAACGACGAGTTGGAGAAGCTGCTGAAGGAGGTCATCGACAGCACCGACAAGCTCGAGGCCCTGGCCGCCGCCCGCGCCCCGTCCGCGTAACCCCGCCCCCACACCCCGCACAGGGTCCGCGCCATGGCCGCCGAACAATCCACCCCCGCCGCCGGGGCCGCCGCCACCTTCGCCGCCGACAACTGGCTGGACAGCGCCGTCGGCCGCATGAGGCCGTCCGACGCGGCCGCCAAGACGCAGGCCGAGGGCGCGATCCAGGCGTTCATCGCCGCCGCCCTGAAGCCCGGCCACACGGTCAGCAAGAACCTGATCGCCACCATCAAGACGTGGATCGCCGCGCTGGACCAGACGCTCTCCGCGCAGGTGAACGACATCATCCACGACGCGGCCTTCCAGAAGGTCGAATCGACGTGGCGGGGGCTGTTCCACCTGGTGGACAAGACGCTCACCGGCCCGCTCATGAAGATCAAGGTGCTGAACGTCACCAAGACCGAACTCCAGGCGGACTTGGACGAGGCGGGCGACGCCGTCCACGAGTCGGAGATCTTCAAGAAGGTGAACGACGAGGGGTACGGCATCCTGGGGGGCGAACCCTACGGCATGCTGATGGGCGACTACGAGTTCGACTGCAAGAACACGATGGACGTGGCGCTCGTCCGCGGCGTCGCGCGGGTGGCCGCCGTCGCCCACGCGCCGTTCGTGGCGTCCGTCGGGGCCAAGGCGTTCGGCATGGACCGGTACACCGACATCGCCAACCGCCGGCAGTTGGCCGCCCCGTTCGGCGACACCGACAACGTCGAGTACGCCGAGTGGCGGGCGTTCCGCGAGAGCGCGGACAGCCGGTACGTCGCCCTCACCCTGCCCCGCGTCCTCGGCCGGCAGGTGTACGGGGCCAAGTTCCGCCCCGTCACCGCGTTCCAGTTCGAGGAGCAGGTGGACGGCACCAACCACGACCGGTACCTGTGGATGAACGCGGCGTGGGCCTACGCCGTGCGGATCACCGACGCCTACACCCGCTCCGGGTGGATGTCGGCCAGCCGCGGGGTCGAGGGCGGCGGGCTGGTGGAGGGGCTGCCCGTCCACACGTTCCCGACCGAGGACGGCGAGGTGGCCATGAAGTGCCCGTCCGAGGTGGCCATCACCGACGTGCGGGAGAAGGAGTTCGACTCGCTCGGGTTCATCGCCCTGGTCCATTACAAGAACACCGGCAAGGCGGCCTTCCTGAGCGGGGCCAGTTGCCAGAAGCCGATGAAGTACGCCGGCCCGAACGCCAACGCCAACGCCATCCTGTCGGCCAAGTTCAACCTGATGCTGTGCGTGTCGCGGTTCGCCCACTTCCTGAAGGTGATCGTGCGGAACAAGGTCGGCTCGTTCATGGAGCAGGGCGACCTGGAGAAGAAGCTGAACGGCTGGATCCTGAACTACGTCGAGCCGAACCCGGAGACGGCGACGAACGAGCAGAAGGCGAAGAAGCCCCTGAAGTGGGCGCAGGTGAAAGTGGAGCGAGTGCCGGGACAGCCGGGCGTGTACAACGCCGTCGCCCACCTGTGCCCGCACACGCAGCTCGAGGGGCTGGACCTGTCCATGCGTCTGGTCGCCGACCCGACCAAGAAGGGGTGAGAAAAACGCCGCGGGTCGTGTCCGCCCTCCGGCGGCGATCCGCATCACACTGTCGGACACGGGCACGAAACACGGCCCATCACACCGCAGAGAGGGTTTCCATCATGGCGACCGACTTCCTCCTCGAACTGGACGGCATCAAGGGCGAGAGCAGCGACAGCAAACTCAAGGACACCATCGAACTGGAGTCGTTCAGTTGGGGCGTGTCGAACGCCGGCAGCCACGCCGGCGGCGGCGGCGGCGGGGCCGGCAAGGCCAGCTTCCAGGACCTGCACTTCACCACCCACGTCGGCAAGGCCAGCCCGCTGCTGATGCTGGCCTGCGCCACCGGCCAGCACATCAAGAAGGCGGTGCTGCACGTGCGGAAGCAGGGGGGCGACCAGCAGGAGTACTACGTCATCAAGCTGGAAGACCTGCTGGTGTCCAGCTACCAGTCGGGCGGGCACAGCGGCAGCGGGGTGCCGACCGACCAGTTCGCCCTGAACTTCACCAAGATCGAGTTCGACTACAAGCCGCAGAAGCCGGACGGCACCCTGGACGCGGCCGTCCACGGCGGCTGGGACGTGAAGGCGAACAAGAAGGTGTAACCGACACCCGCCCCTCCTCGCTCAACGGGCGGGGGTTTTCCCCGCCGCGAAAGAAAGAAACCGCCGCCGGAGACCGGAATACTCCCACCCCGTTTCCCCGGAGCGCGACCCGATGACCGCCAACGAACTGTTCCAGGCCGGCAAGCTGGCCGAGGCGACCGCCGCCCAGATCGCCAAGGTGAAGGCGAACCCGACCGACAACCGCGCCCGCATGTTCCTGTTCGAGCTGTTCCTGTTCGCCGGCGACCTGGACCGGGCCAAGAAGCAACTGGAAGCCCTGCGGTACGACAAGCAGGAGCAACTCGCCGCCCTCGCCCACTTCCGCGAGACGCTGGACGCCGAGGCCAAGCGGCGGGCGGTGTTCGCCGGCACCGTCGATCCGGACAGCCTGTCCGCCCCGCCCGACCACGTGAAGCTCCGCCTGGCGGCCGTCAAGGCGCAAGCCGCCGGCGACCCCGCCAAGGCGCGGGCGCTGTTCACCGAAGCCGCCGCCGCCACGCCCGCCGTGTCCGCGTCGGTCAACGAGGGACCGGCCGGCCCGCTGGCCGACGCCGACGAGCGGTTCGGCACCGTGCTGGAAGTGTTCGGCTCCGGCGGCGCGTACGCCTGGGTGCCGCTGGAGTCGGTCGCCAGCATCACGCTAGCCCCGCCGGCCAGCCCGCGCGACATCTTCTGGCGGCCGGCCCGCATCCTCACGAAGGAGGGCGTCGACGGCGACGTTCTCATCGCCGGCCTCTACCCGCACACGCACCTGTCGGCCGACGAGGAGCTGAAGCTCGGCCGCGCCACCGACTGGAACCCGGACTTCGCGGACCTGACCGTCGGCGTCGGCGGCCGCCTGTTCCAGACCGGCAGCGGCCCGACCCCGCTCGTCACCATCACCGACATCACCGTCGCCGAGTAGGGTCGGGGGTTCGTAGGTCGCGGTCGAGCCGGCCGAAGGGCCGGCGGGGCCCGACGACCGACCACCCCGGTGGGGAAACCGATGTCGGGCCTCGAAGACTCGACCACGACCTACTTACCGGAGCCACCATCATGGCCGTCCTTGGCATCCCGAAGACGCTCTTCTGGAAGGATTTCGGCAAGCCGCTGACGGCGGTGCCCGCCTCGTACATGGGCAGTCACACCGACTGCCACATCGGCATCGACATCTCGTTCACCCACGGCGGGACGATCCCGGACGGCACCACCGGCGACTTCAAGCTGAAGGACGTGAAGGTGACGGTGAAGTTGGACGCCCTGGACACCTGGGTGCTGGACGGCGTGCCCAAGAGCGCCACCCAGGCGGCCATCCTGAAGCACGAGCAGGGCCACTTCAACATCGCCGCCGTCGCCGCTAAGGAGTTGGAGGCGGCGCTGAAGGCGCTGCGGAACGCGGACGCCGGCACCCTGATCACCGACGCCGACGACGCCCTCGCGTCCGCGCTTTCCGACGGGCAGACGGAAGAGGACACCTACGACAGCGATCCGGTGGATGGCGGCACCGACCACGGCAACGACCCCATCCAGCAGGCCAAGTGGAACGGCTTGATCGCCAAGGCGAAATCCCTCGCCGACCTGCCATGACTCCGTGCCGGCTATTTCCCGAACCCGTGTGGACTTCGCACCGGAGGTGCGGGTGCCGGTAGCCAGGGGTGACTGGCGAGCGTAGCTCGCGGAACCCCTGGAAACTGTCGGGAAAAGGCAACGAGTCCCGGAGGGACGACGGAGTCCGCCGCCGCTCCGCGGCTCAATCCCACTGTCCCAGTCACCAGGGGTTCCGTCGCTTCGCTCCGTCACCCCTGGCTACCGGCACCCGCACCTCCGGTGCGAAAACAAGCGTCAACGCCGTTGCCCGTCCGAGTTCGCCGCGAGGAGTGGGCGCAGATGCTGTCGAGCCGGGATCATCCGCAACAATCGCAACCCGAACCCGCCTCGTGCCCATGACCCCGACCGACGACCCCATCCCCGGCCTCCAGCCGTCCGTCTTCGACCGCCTGCTCGACCCCCGGTCGGGCGGCACGGCGGCGGCACCGGGGTACTCCCTCCGGCAACTGACGGCCGCCATCCTCCGGGATCTGAACGACCTGCTGAACACCGTCTGCCCCGTCCGCACCGTGCCCGCCCGCTACCCCGAAACCGCCCGCTCGGTCGCCGCCTACGGCGTGGCCGACCTGATCTCCGCCGAGGCCGACACCGCCCAGCAGCGGGCGGCCATCGGGCAGGTCATCAAGGCCGCCATCGAGCGGTTCGAGCCGCGGCTGAAGTCCGTCCGCGTGCTGATGCTGTCCGAGAAACCCGACGCCCGCATGGCCGTCATGTACCGCATCGACGCGCGGATCGCCGCCGACCCCGCGCCGGCGGTGGCCTTCGAGACGCTGCTGGAATTGAACACGGGCAAGTGCGTGGTGTCCGCGCCGGGGGGCCAATGACCGACGATCTGCTGCCGTATTACGAATCGGAACTGGTGTTCATCCGCAAGCTGGCGCAGGAGTTCGCCGCCGCGCACCCGCAGGCCGCCGCCCGGCTGAAGCTGGAGCCGACCCGCTCCGCCGACCCGCACGTCGAACGGCTGATCGAGGCGTTCGCGCTGCTGTCCGGCCGGGTGCGGCGGAAGTTGGACGACGAGTTCCCGGAGCTGACCGACGCCATCCTGTCGGTGGTCTACCCGCACGCCCTGGCCCCGGTGCCGTCGTTCGCCACCGCGCAGTTCGAGGTGCAGGCGTCGCACGTCAAGCCGACGGGCGTGACGGTGCCGGTCGGGTCGGTGCTGCACACCGGCCGCGTGGACGGGCAGTACTGCAAGTACCGCACCTGCTACCCGGTGACGACGTGGCCGGTGACGGTGGCCGAGGCGGTGCTGCACCCGCCACCGTTCCCCGCCGGGCTGAACCCGCCCGCGCGGGCCGTCGCCGCCCTGCGGTTGCGACTGCGGGCCACCGCCGAACCGCCCCTGTCGGGCCTCGGCTTCGACACGCTCCGGTTCCACCTGCTCGGCGACGCCGGCTTCACCGCTCGACTGTACGAACTGCTGTTTCACCACGCGCTGGACGTGTCGTTCGTGGACCCGGAGCGGCCGAAGAACGCCGCCACCTTCGCGGCGTCGGAGGTGCTTCGCCCGGTCGGGTTCGACACCGATCAGGGCTTGCTGCCGTACCCGCCCACGGTGTTCCCCGGCTATCGGCTGCTGACCGAATACTTCGCGTACCCGCCGAAGTTCCTGTACGTCGATGTCGGCCGCTGGGCGGAGGTCCGCGACCGCCTCGCCCCCGGCCGGCAGGTGGACGTGATCGTTTTCCTCGACCGCACCAACCCGCGCGTCGAGCAGTTGATGGAGCCGGGGGTGTTCCGTCTCGGCTGCACGCCGGCGGTGAACCTGTTCGAGTTGCACGCCGAGCCGATCCCGCTGACGCACACCAAAACCGAATACAAGGTGGTCCCGGTCCTGGCGCAGGACGGCGGGCACGAGGTGTTCCAGATCACGGGCGTGACGGCCACCCCGCCGCGCGGCCCGGCCCGCGAGTACCAGCCGTTCTACCAGTCGCGGCACGGCGACCGGGCCGACGCACCGGCCTTCTGGTACGCCAGCCGCCGGCCGAGTTTAGCCGCCAACGACCGGGGCACGGACGTGTACCTGCACCTCGTGGACGCCTCATTCCGCCCGGCCGAAGCGACCGACGAAGTGGTGGTAGTGAAGGCCCTCTGCACGAACCGCGACCTGCCCACGCGGCTGCCGCGCGTCCGCGATCAGGTGCGCATGGAGCCGGGGTTCGCCGGGGCCGGGCTGGCCGTGCAGTGCCTCCGAAATCCGACCGCCTCGCTCCGCCCCGGCACCGCCAAAGGCCGCTACTGGCACCTCGTCTCGCACCTGAACCTGAACCATTTGCCGTTGGCGTCCGATGGCGGGCTGGACGCGCTGAAAGGCTTGCTGCGGCTGTACGACCTGACCGATTCGGCGGCCGACCCCGGTGCCGCCGCCGCCGCCCGCGCCGCCATCGACGGCCTCCTCGGCGTGTCGCACCGGCGAACCGTGGCGTGGCTCGGCGGGGACGACGCGGCCGGCCTGATTCGCGGCATCGAGGTGGAACTGGTTCTCGACGAGGACAAGTACGCGACCGGCAGCGGGCTGCTGTTCGCGGCGGTGCTGGAGCGGTTCTTCGCCCTCGCCGTGTCGCTGAACTCGTTCGCGCGGCTGTCGGTCAAATACAACAAAGACGCCGAGCCGAGTTACCGCGGGCCACCCCGCGCCGGCGACCGAACTTTGCTGTGAGTCGCGGTTCGTCGGCGGCGCGTTCACCGGCCCGCCAGCCGCAGGCCGATGGGCAGGCTTTCGCCGAACAGCCGCGACTGCTCCTCGCCCTCGTCCCGCACCACCTCCTCCACCATCCGCGGCCAGCCGGCCGGCACCCCCAGCGCGTGCAGCAACTGGGCGACGCCGGCGCGGTGTTCGTCGCTCACATCCACGCCCCGCAAGCCGCTCAGGCGGGCGAGCTGCGCCAGGCAGAAGCCCCAGCCGAGTTTGTCGTTGTCGGTGGTCGGGGTGTACGCGATCAGGTCGTTCAGCCATCGCTCGGCCACGTCCGGGTGGACGACGGTGTTCAGCGGGCCGTAAAATGGCACCCGCGCGCCGAGGCGGGTGAGCGACCAGAACAGGTAGCTCGGCGCGGGGCCGGTCTTGAGTTGCGCGACGAGGGTGTCGCCGAGTAGTTCCTTCGTCTTGGCGTCCAGCCGTTCCAAACTCGCCGCCGCCCGCCACATCTCGGTCAGCTCGTTCGCGCTCGGCTTCGTCGGGGCTTTGCCACGGCCCGGCACCAGGTACGCCTTTAGCCGGGCAAAGAGGGCTTGTTGCAGCGCGCCGTTCAGCCCGCCGGCCACCCGCCGCCACATGATCCAGTAGTCCGCCCCGCCCTCCGGCACCACCATCTTGCTGCCGCCGCTCACGGCCCCGCTGGCCATCGCCGTGATGATCTTCCACAGGGCATCGACGCGGTAGCGGTCGATGGGGTCGCCGAACCCCGGCCGCAGGATGAACCCGGCCAGGTTGTACCACCGCGACAGGTGTTGCGGCGACTTCGCCCGCTGCTCGGCGATCTCGGTGAGGAAGTCCCACAGCCGCCGGCACAGGCCCATCGGCCACTCCAGCCGCCCCGACTCCATCACCGCTTCGAGTAGTTTGGTCAACTCCTGCGGCGTCGGCTGACCGGTGCGGAACGTGGACACGATGAGCGCGCCGGCCGCTTGCAGCTTCTCCTCCGGGAACACGTCCACGACCGTGGCCGCTTCCGAGGTCGGCTCCGGTTGCTCCTTACCGGTGCTGACCCGCACCACGTCGCGGACGTTGAACTCCAGCTTCCACCGGTTGTTGTCCTTCGACACGCAGAACAGTTCGAGGGTGCCGATCTCGGTGCTGCGCGCGGCCAGCGTCACCGTCACCCGCTTCGCCGCCGCCCGCTTGCCGCCGCGGAGGATGGTGTGCAGCGGCGGCAATTCCAGCAGTTGGTCGGCGCTCACCCGCAGCACGTCGCCGGGCTTGTCGTCGCTCCGCACCGTGGACGTGTACAGCGGGAACAGGACCGGTTCGCCGATGGCCAGTTCGAGTTCCGGCTTCGGGATGGCGATGTCCTCGCCTTCCTGCAATCGGCGGGGGACGACGCAGATGACGGTGCGCTCGTCGGCCGCTGTCGCCGCCGCGCCGTCCGACACGCCCAGGTAATAGCTCCGGGCGATGCCGCCGCCGATCCGCCGGCCGCCGGAATGTTTCAGCCACGCCGAGTAGGCCGCGCCCCAGGCCACGGCCAAATCGAGGGACGGGTTGGTCAGCACCAGCGGCTTCCACGGCTTCGCGGCCGTGCTGAACCACGGCGTCATCACTTCGACGATGCGGTCCCGCAGGGGTTGCGGCTGGAACATGCCGCCGTTGAAGAGGATGGCGTCCGGGGCTTCGCCGGGTGGCAGGTGCGACCGCAGGAACGCGGCCAGGTGCTTGGTGACGGCCGGATCGTTCACGTACGGCAGGCCCATTTCCTGGAGGCCGGCGCGGGCCGCCTTCGTCGGCTCGGCGTCGTAGGACACCATCGGGAAGAAGCCGTCGAACAGCGTGTCGCGGATGTCGGCCGGGGCGATGTGCGCGGACACCGTGCCGGCGATCAGCGCCCGCCCCTTGCCGATGACCGTGACCGGGTACTCGGCCGGCGGGTTCGGCCCCAGGAGTGCCTCCTTCGCCCCCCGGCACGCCTGGATGAGTGCCCCGAACTGGCCGGCGTCGAGCTTCCCGCTGAGCTTGCCCTCGACCATCTTGGCCAGGGCCAAGTCCATGTTGTCGCCGCCGAGCAGCAGGTGATCGCCGACCGCCTCGCGGGCGAACGTCATCTCCCCTTTCTCCTCGCCGGCGCGGATCAGGCTGAAGTCCGACGTGCCGCCGCCGACATCGATGACCACGCACCGCATGCCCGGCTTCAGCACCGCCGACTCCTTCGGCGGGTGCATGCCGAGCCAGCAGTAGAACGCCGCCTGCGGCTCCTCCAGGAGCGTGACGTTCTTCAACCCGGCTTGCTTCGCCGCTTCCGCCGTCAGGTTGCGGGCCACGTCGTCGAAGCTGGCCGGCACGGTCAGCACCACGGCGCAGTCTTCGAGTTTGTCTTCCGCCGCGCGCTTCGGGGCGTTATTCCACGCATCGACGAGGTGCCGCAGGTACTTGGCGGACACTGCCAGCGGCGACAGGCGGTTCACCTCCGGCGGCGCGGCCCACGGCAGCAGCGGAGCGGTGCGGTCCACGCCGGGGTGGCACAGCCAGGACTTCGCGGACGACACCAGCCGGCCGGGAATTTTGGCCCCGTGGGTGCGGGCGAACGCGCCGACCACATCGACGGCGGTCTTGTCCCACGGCAGCGCGGTCGCGCCGGCGGGCAAGTCCGTCGGCCCCGGCAGGTACAGGAACGACGGCAGCAGCGGCTGTTCGGCGACCTGCCCGGCGGCCAGGAGCTGCGCGACGGGGAACGATTGCAATTTGACGCCGCCCCTTGCCTTCGCCGTCAGATCGACGAAGGAGAGGGCGGTGTTGGTGGTGCCGAGGTCGATGCCGACGAGAAACCGGGCCATGACGCGAAACCCCACGAAGACGCGCGAATCCGGATACCGGAAGGATACGGACGGCGGGAAGTAGGGGATCGTTGAGAAGGACGGGTTAGCGGCCGTACCGCCGCACGCCGACGACGCGGGCGGTGGCGGTGGCGTTCTCGACGCGGAAGCGGACCGTCAGCAAGTCCGGGAACGCGATCCGGATGTTGCCGTCGCGCGATTCCCCTTCCGCGTGCGGGTCGATGGCGAGTTGCCGGTTCAGGACCTGCACCCCGGTGGCGATCCGCGCGCGCTCGACAGTGTCGGCCGCAACGTAAATTTCGGCGAGCGCGTCGAGGGTTTCGCTTCGCCAGACGACGTGGAAGTTCACGACTGCGCTCCGAGTTGGCGGAGTCGGGCTTCGACCTCGCCGGCCGGCACCCAGACCGCGTTCGGGTCGTTGTCGAAACGCGCCAACTCGTCGTCGGACATGCCGAACTCGGGGTACGTCATGCCGGGGCGGGGCGCGGGCGTGAAGCGGCCGAGCAGCCGACCGTCCGGCCCGAAGATTTCGACTTCGGATCCGGTGGCCTTGCCCAGGGCGAGTACGGTTTCGGTGTCGCGGACAGTGACGGACATGGGAAGCCTCCGTGTGGGTAGCTGTCATTTTACAGGACTTCGCCGCGGCGGGAAGCGAAACCCCACGAAGAGGGTGTGGCAATGGATTTTGGCGGCTCCTGGCGAGCGGGGGGCGTCAGCCCCCTGTTTCCTGGCGATTTCGACCACAACAGGGGGCTGACGCCCCCCGCTCGCCAAAATCCGCTGCCGCACCCCCACGAAGACGCGCGAATCCGGATACCGGAAGGATACGGACGCGGGGCAGCCGGGGGATCGCGGCCGGCGGTGGTTCCGAGTAAGATCGGTTCAAGCCCTTTCCCTTCCGGATCGACCGCCATGCCGCGTTCCCCCATCGCCGCCGTCCTGTTCCTCGTCGCACTGCCGGCCGTCGCGCCGGCCGTCAAGCCGGTGGAGACCGCCGCCGAGCTGGTGGCCGCCGTCCGCGACGCGAAGGACGGCGACACCGTCGAGATCGCCGCCGGCACGTTTGAACTCGACGCGCCGCTGGAGCTGAAGGCGAAGATGACCCTGAAGGGGGCCGGGATGGACAAGACCATCCTGACCGGCGCGAAGGCCCGCAAGCCGTCCACGAAGACGCTGCCGGACCCGGAAATGAAACTGGACGGGCTGGACACCGACGCCTACCTGATCCGCCTCAAGCGGGACACGGCCGGCGTCACCATCTCGGACATGACCCTGCACGGCCCGCAACTGCACGGGGCGATCTTCGCCTGGTTCCACACCGACCTGCACCTGCACCACCTGCGCGTCAAGGAAACGATGTGGTCCGGCGTTCGGACCTTCGGCATGAAGAAGGCCAAGATTCACGACTGCGAGTTCATCGACGCCGGCGGCCGGTGGGACAAGGGCCAGCCGGGGGTGAAGGGCGGCATCACCGGCGGCGGCATCTTCGCCATCTGGATGTCGGACTGCGAGATCTTCGACAACCGCTTCACCCGCACTCGCGCCGCGAGAGAGCACGAGTTCTACGGCATCAAGGTGCGGCAGGGGGTGCGGTGCCGCATCCACCACAACACCATCGAGGCGAACTTCAGCATGGAGTTCCCGTTCGAGAACGACGAGGACAACGAGATCGACCACAACGTCTGCCACGGCACCATCTCCATCCCGAAGTACGCCGGCGGAGTGGTGCCGAAGTCCGGCACGACGTTCCACATCCACCACAACCATTTCAAGGACAGTTACAGCATCGAGTTCGTCCGCAACGGCGTGGAGATCGACCACAACCTGTTCGACTTCGACCCGAAGGCGGACCACGGCAACCTGATTTCCGGGTTCGGCAGCGCCGCCGCCAAGGGGCCGGCGAACTTCCACAACAACTTGGTCAGCAACCCCGGCCGCGGCGTCCTCTGGATCAACGAAGTCTTCAACAACGTGGAGGTCCGCAACAACCACATCATCGCCCGGACGACCGCCACGCCGCGCACCGAGGGACTGTTCGGGTTCAACCCGAAGTGCGACTTCAAGACGATCACCATCAAGGACAACCTGATCGAGTGCGAGGGCCTGCCCCGGCCGCTGCTGCGGGCGAAGGAGAGCTACACGGCGACGGTCGAGAACAACACGCTGGTAAACGTCTCCGACGCGGAGAAACTCAAGAACGCCAGGGCCGACCGGCCGGTCGGGTTGGAGAAGCCGCTGAAGTTTGAATGCGGGGCGAAAGGCGAGTTCACCGTGGACGGCTGGAAGGCGACCCCGACGAAGAAGTGAGCCTCACCACCACTTCCACCACCTGCGTTTCGCCGGCTGTTCCGCCGTCGGCAGTTCGCCGGCGGCCAGCAATTCCGCGAACTCGTCGCCGGACTGCGGCCGCCGGTCGCGGCTCTTGTCCAGGCACTTCACCACCAAGTCCGACAGCCACTTCGGCACCGCAGGCTCCCGCTCGCGGAGCGGCACCGGCGTGTCCTCCTGGATCATGCGGAAGGTGTGCGCCACGGACTTGGCGATGAGCGGCGGGGTGCCGGCCATCAGCTCGTACAGCACCGCCGCCAGCGCGTACACGTCGGCCGACGGGCCGAGGGTGCCGGGTTCGGCGCGGGCCTGCTCCGGGGCCATGTACGCCGGCGTGCCGACGGTCGTCCCGTGCGCCGTCAGGCCGAGGCTTTCGGCGATGTCCTTGGCCAGCCCGAAGTCGGCCAGCAGCGGCTCGCCGTGCTTGTTCAGCAGCACGTTGGACGGCTTGATGTCGCGGTGGACGATGCCGGCCCGGTGCGCCAGCCCGGCGGCGCGGGCCAGCTTGGCGACCACGGCCACGGCGTCCGCGACCGGCAGCTTGCCCGCCTTCAGCCGATCCGCCAGGGTGCCGTTCGGCGCGTACTCCAAGGCCATGAACAGCCGGGTGCCGGCCGTGCCGCTGTCGTACACGCGGACGACGTGCGGATGGTCGAGCCGCGCCAGGATGCGGGCCTCCTCCAGGAATCGCAGGGCGAAGTGCGGCTCGACGGCGTTCGCCGGGTTGAACAGCTTGAGCGCCACCGGCCGGCCGAGGACGAGGTGCCGGGCGAGGTAGACCGTCGCCCAGTGGCCCTTGCCGAGTTCGCCCGTGACGAGGTAGCCGGGCACCGACACCGGTTCGGCGTCGGCCGGCTGCGCGGGCAGCAGGGGGCCGTCCATCGTGCCTTGCAGGTCGAACTGCGCGCGGAGGTCGTCGGCGTGAGCGGGGAAGCGGGTGGCGTAATCGTCCGCGTTCGGCGCTTCGCCGGCGTCCCAGCGGAGCAGCATCTCGCCGACGATGAGGACTTGCGCGTCCTCGAAGCCGAGTTCGGGGAAGGCGGCCAGGAAGGCCTCGGCGGGCGTGCGGTCGCCGGCGGACCAGCGGCCGATCTGCTCCTCACGGAGGGCGGCCACGAGGTCGTCGGAGGCGCGGAGGCGGTCGATGTCGAGCGCGGACGTGGTCATGCGGTGGGGTCCAAACAGGTACCGGGAGGGCGAGGCTCCCGCTGCGCCGATATCATCCGAGCCGGAAGCGTGAGCGACGGTCTTGTTCGACGACCGTCGCTCACG
>JAYTTN010000736.1:0-13467 GCA_043745295.1 Fimbriiglobus sp.
GCGTGAGGGTGAAGGTTTGAGCACCAACACTCTACCGCCGGCGCTCAAGCCCCGCCACTCCTTTTCAACCCGCCAAAAAGTGCGAAAGACTAGTCCGAAGCGTCGCGTCGCGGCTAAACAATACAGGCGGCCGATGCGCGTCGCGCTCTTCACCGCTCCCGAAAAAATATAACAACCCCATCGCCCGCCCCGGCGCCGGAGTCCCGCCCATCAACCCCATCACGTCGGCCATGCGGCGCCCGGTCACCGTGATGGTGTCGGTCGCCGCCACCGTGTTCGCCGGCGTGCTGGCCTACTCGCGCATGAAGGCGGACATCTTCCCGGCCCTGAACTTGCCGGTCATTTACGTCTGCCAGCCCTACGGCGGCATGGACCCGCAACAGATGGAAGGGCTGATCGCCAACTACTACGAGTACCACTTCCTGTACGTCGGCGGCATCCACCACGTCGAGTCGAAGAACGTGCAGGGCATGTCCCTGATGAAGCTGTATTTCCACCCCGGCACCGACATGGCGCAGGCCATGGGCGAGACGGTCGGGTACGTCAACCGCAGCCGGGCGTTCATGCCGCCGGGGACGGTCAACCCGTTCATCATGCGCTTCGACACCGGCAGCGCGTCCGTCGGCTACCTCGTCATGTCGAGCGACACGAAGACCATCGGCCAGATTCAGGACCAGGCGCTGTTCAAGGTGCGGCCGATGTTCGCGGCCATCGAGGGCGTGTCGGCCCCGCCGCCGTTCGGCGGCAGTCAGCGCACGGTGGTGGTGCGGGCCGACCCGGAGCGCCTGCGGGCTTACGGATTGTCGGCCGACGACGTGGTGAAGAAGCTGACCGAAGGGAACACCATCGCCCCGTCCGGGCAACTGCGGGACGCGACGCGGATGCCGCTGGTGCCGACGAACGCGATGGTGGTGCAGCCGGCCGAACTCGGGACGATAGAGGTGAAGCCCGGCGTCTTCCTGCGCGACGTGGTCCGCCGCGACCCGGTGACGGACCGGCCGCTGATCGACGACGCCAGCGACATCCCGACCGGGTACGCCCTCGTGAACGGCAAGCGCGCCGTGTACATTCTGGTGACGAAGCGGGCCACCGCCTCGACGCTCGACGTGGTCAACAACGTCAAGGCGAACCTGCCCAGGATGCAGGCCGAACTGCCGGACGACATTAAAGTGAGCTTCGAGTTCGACCAGTCCCCCTACGTCACCAACTCGATGAAGGGCGTCGCGTTCGAGGGCCTGCTCGCGGCCGGCCTCGTCGGGCTGATGGTGCTGGTGTTCCTGCGGGACTGGCGCAGCGCGATGGTCGTCGTGCTGAACATCCCGTTCGCCCTGATCGCCGCCGTCGTCGCCCTGTGGCTGACCGGGCAGACGTTCAACCTGATGACGCTCGGCGGGCTGGCCCTCGCCGTCGGCATCCTCGTGGACGAGGCGACCGTCGCCGTCGAGAACGTCCACACGCAAATGGAGCGCACGCCGTCCGTCGCGCTCGCGGCGTGGCGCGGCGTCACCGAGACGGCGGTGCCGCGGCTATTGGCCATGCTGTGCATCCTGGCCGTGTTCATCCCGTCGTTCGTGATGGAAGGCGCCGCCCGCGGCCTGTTCCTGCCGCTGTCCCTCGCCGTCGGCTTCGCGATGATCGCCAGCTACGTCCTGTCCAGCACGTTCGTCCCGGTCCTATGCGTGTGGCTCTTAAAGAACAAGCAACACGCTGAAAGTGATGCCCGCCCGCCCGGCTGGTACTCCCGTCTGCTCGACGGCTCCATGAGTGTCCGTTGGCTGTTCGTCCCGGTGTACTTAGCGCTCGCCGTCGCGGCCGTCGCCCTCCTCGGCCCGCGGTTAGGGACGGAGATTTTTCCGCAGGTGGACGCCGGTCTGTTTCAACTGCGGTTGCGCGCCCCGACCGGCACGCGCATCGAGCAGACGGAGGCGATCACCCAAGAGGCGTTGCGCTACATCGGCGAGGACGTGACGGCGAACGGCGGCGAGGTCGGCATCACGCTCGGGTACGTCGGCGTGGTGCCGTCGAGTTACCCGATCAACGCCGTCTACCTGTGGATGGGCGGGCCGCACGAGTCGGCGATCCGCGTCTCGCTCAAGCCCGGCCCGGTGCGGGTGGAAGCCCTCAAGGCCCGGCTGCGGGAGAAGTTGCCGGCGCACCTGGAAGCGTGGACGGCGGCCAAGTGGAAGGCCGAGGGGGTGCCGGCGGCCGTCGCCGATCGGCGGGCCAAGGAGATTCGCCTGTCGTTCGAGCCGGCCGACATCGTCAACGAGGTGATGAGCTTCGGCTCGCCCACGCCGGTCGAAGTGCAAGTGGCCGGGGCGAACGTGGCCAACAACCGGGCGCACGCCGAGAAGGTGCGGGCCGAACTGGCGAAGATCCCGGCCCTGAAAGACCTCCAGTACGCCCAGCCGCTCGACTACCCGACGGTGGAAGTGGAAGTGAACCGCGAGAAGCTGGCCGCCAGCGGCGGGACGGCCGCCGACGTGGCCCGGGCCGTCACGCCGTTCACGTCGTCCAGCCGCTTCACCGTGCCGAACTACTGGCGCGACCCGGCCTCCGGCGTCGGCTACCAAGTGCAGGTCGAAGTGCCGTTCGCGCTGGTCAACGCCCCGAAGGACTTGGAACTCGTCCCGGTGCTGTCCAATCAACGCGGCAGCGTGCTGGTGCGGGACGTGGCGACGGTGAAGGAAGGCGTGATGCCCGGCGAGGTGGACCGCTACAACATGAAGCGCGTCGTCGGCCTGACCGGGAACATCCAAGGCGGCGATTTGGGCGACGTGTCCCGGCAAGTGACGCGGGCGCTCGAAGACGCCGGCGCCCCGCCCAAGGGGGTGACGGTGGACGTGCGCGGCCAGATCACGCCGTTCAACGAGTTGTTCCGCAGTCTGGCGTTCGGGCTGGGCGTCGCCGTCGTCGTGATCGGCCTGATGCTGATGGCGTACTTCCAATCCGTGCGGCTGGCGCTCGTGTCCGTCGCCCCGGTCCCGGCCGTCCTGGCGGGCGTGGTGGCAGCCCTGTTCGTCACGGGGTCCACGCTGAATCTGCAGTCGTTCAACGGCGCCATCATGGCTGTCGGCGTGGCGACGGCGAACGCGATTCTCCTCGTCACCTTCGCCGAGCGCGCCCGGCAAGCCGGCGCGTCGGCCCGCGCGGCCGGTGCCGTCGGGGCGCGCGGCCGCGTCCGGCCGATCCTGATGACGAGTTGCGCGATGGTCGCCGGCATGTTGCCGATGGCCCTCGGCCTCGGCGAAGGCGGGGACCAGACCGCCCCCCTCGCCCGCGCCGTGATCGGCGGCCTGGCCGCCGCCACGCTGACGACGCTCTTCGTGTTGCCGGCCGTCTTCGCTCTCGTAATGGGCCGGGCCGACACGCGGTCGGCATCCCTCGACCCGTTCGACCCGGCCAGCCCGCACTTTGTTCCGGAGGCTCCCGATGCGCCGTGATCGCTTTCCTGGCGCGGGCTGCGGCCACAAACCCACTTCCCCAGAACTCGCCGTCGAATCTCCATTACCGCGGGGAGGCGGTCGCGTTGGAGTCCCGCTTTTAAGCGGTCTTGGAACGCGCGCCCTGAAGGCCCAAGAGGACCGCGTCTTCGACGGTCCGTCCCCGGGGGCGGGAGACATTCGCCCGCGTGGGCGAACCCTCGAAGACTCGGTTCGCCGGCCGCTTCCGGGTGACAGGCCCAGACCGCTTAAAAGCGGGACTCCAACGCGACCGCCTGACGGCGGTGTCACAGTGATCGTCGCCGCCGCCCTCTTCCTCCTCGCCGGCTGCAATCAAAAAGCCCCGGACGCCCCCGCCCCTGCGCCCGCGGCGGCGCCCGCCGTCGCCGTCGTGAAGCCGGAGCAAAAAGCGATCAAGCGCGTCGTCGATCAGCCCGGCACGGTCGAGGCATTTGAGGAGACGGCCCTGTTCGCCAAGATTCCCGGGTACGTCCGCGCCTTGGCCGCCGACCCGGACAAGGCCGGCCGGGCGGCGCACGACCGGCTCATTGACATCGGCAGCCGTGTCAAGAAGGGGCAAGTGTTGCTGGAACTGTCGGTCCCGGAACTCGACGAGGAGTTCAAGCAGAAGGAAGCATTGATCCGGCAATCGGAAGCCGAAGTCGTGCAAGCGAAGAAGGCGCTGGTTGCTTACGGCGCCGGCGTGGCGGCGGCGAAGGCCCACGTCGCCGAGGCCAAGGCCGGGCTGACGCGCGCGCAAGCGGTGTACGACCGCTGGCAGTCCGAGGCGACGCGGGCGGGGCGGCTCGTCACGGGCGGGGTGATCGACACGCAGACGCGGGACGAGACGCTGAACCAATTCAAGGCCGCCGAGGCCGGCCGGGCCGAGGCGAGCGCCAAGGTCACGTCGGCCGACGCCGCGGTGACGAAGGCCGAGGCCGACCAGGGCAAGGCCGTCGCCGACGTGACCGCCGCCGAGGCGAAACTCGACGTGGCCAAGGCCGACGCCCGCCGCGTGGACGCGCTGCGCGGCTACACCCGCGTGACGGCCCCCTACGACGGCGTCGTGACGCGCCGCGGGGCGACCGCCGGGGACTTCGTCGCCGCCGACGGCAAGCACGCCCTGTTCACCGTCGCCCGCATCGACCCGGTGCGCGTGGTGGTGGCCGTCCCGGAGGCCGACGCCGGCTTGGTGGCCGCCGGCCAAGAAGTCCGCATCACGCTGCAAGCCGTGGCCGGCCCGGCGACGGCCGGAAATGTCGTCCGCACGTCATGGTCGCTGGAACCCGGCTCGCGGACGCTGCGCACGGAAGTGGACCTGCCCAATCCGGACGGGAACTTGCGGCCGGGCATGTACGTCTCGGCCCGCCTGACGGTCGAGATGCCGGCCGCGTGGGCCGTCCCCGCCGCCGCCGTCGGCAAAGCCAACGACGAGCCGGTGATCTACTTGGCCGAAGGCGGCAAGGCCGTCCGCGTCCCGGTCCAACTCGGCCGCGGCGACGGCCAAGTCACGCAGGTCCGCAAGTACAAGCGACCGGGGGCCAATGAGTGGACCGCCGTGACCGGCGCCGAATCGGTCGCCACGCCGGCGGCGGCGCTGAGCGACGGGCAGCCGCTGCCGTGAACCGCGGGCGGCACCGTCACGCCCGCGCCCGCGGCGCCAGCTTGGCCAGCAGCGCCGTCACGCGCTCGGCTTCGGCCGGCTTGGTCAGGTGGTGGTCGAAGCCGGCGGCGGTGGCGCGCTGGCGGTCGTCGTCCGTCCCCCAGCCGGTGAGGGCCACGAGAGCCACGCGCGCGCCCAACGCCGGGTCGTCGCGGATGTGTTTCGCCACCTCGTACCCGTTCATGCCGGGCAGGCCGATGTCGAGGAACACCACGTCCGGCCGGAACGCCTTCACCGCCGCCAGGCCGGCCGGGCCGGTGTGGGCGGTCTTCGCGGTGTGCCCGCCGATGGTGAGCAGCATCGCCAAGCTCTCCGCCCCGTCCACGTTGTCGTCCACCACCAACACTTTGAGGGGCGAGGGATCAGGGGTGAGGGGCGAGGAAGACGGCGGATTGTCCTCGCCCCTAATCCCCGGCCCCTCGCCCCTACTCAATGGCAGGCGCACCGTGAACGTGCTGCCCTGCCCGGCGCCGGGGCTTTCGGCGGTGACGGTGCCGCCGTGCATCTCGGCCAACTTGCGGACGAGCGTCAGGCCGATGCCCAGGCCGCCTTGGGACCGCTCCAGCGACCCGCCGACTTGGGTGAACATGTCGAAGATCTTCGGCAGCATCTCGGCGGGCAAGCCGACGCCGGTGTCGTGGACGCTCAGGACCGCGTCCGCGCCGTCCCGGCCCGCGCGGACGCGGATGGCGCCGCCGGCCGGCGTGTACTTGGCCGAATTGTTAATCAGGTTCGTCAGCACTTGGGCCAGGCGGTGCGGGTCGGCCGTCACGGTGACCGGGGCGGCCGGCAATTCGACCGTCAGCGTGTGCCCGGCCGCCTCGACCAGCGGCCGGCTCGTCTCGACGGCGGCGGCCACCACGGCGCCCAGTTCGACGCGCTCCATCTTCAAGACGATCTTGCCGCTCGTGACGCGGGACACGTCCAGCAGGTCGTCCACCAGGTGGACGAGGTGGGTGACTTGCCGCTCCATCATCTCGCGCACCTGGTCGAGGGCCGGGTTCGCCAGCGGCGTCATGCGGAAGATTTGCAGCCCGTTGCGCACGGGCGCCAGCGGGTTCCGCAGTTCGTGGGCCAGCGTGGCCAGGAACTCGTCCTTGCGCTTGTCCTGCTCCTTCAGGCGCTCGTAGAGCCGGGCGTTCTCGATGCCGGCGGCGGCGACGGCGGCGAGTTGCACCAGCGCCGCCTCGTCGTCGGCGGTAAACTCGCCCCCCTCCTTGTCCGAGAGTTGCAGGAAGCCCATCGTCTTGCCGCTGTACCCGACGAGCGGGACGGCCAGCCACCCGGCCGGGGGCGGCCAGCCCATGACGCCCTTGCCGATCGCGTGGTAGAGCGGGTGGGCGAGGAGTTCGGCGCGGGTCAGCCGGACCGGGGCCGTCGCGTTCTCGACGAGCGGGTGTAAGGACGCGGCGGGGACGTTGTCGTCGGCCGGCCGGAAGTAGCCGTGCTTGGCGGACAGGGCGAGGGTGTGCAGGGCGCTGGCCGGGTCGTCCGGGGAAAGCAGCGAGGCCGCCGCCACGTGCGCGCCGACGAGGGCCCGGGCCTCCATCGTCGCGATGCGGATGATGCTGTCGGCGCTCAGGACCGAGTTGATGGCCCGGGACGCGTCGGCGATCCGGCGCAGGGCGGCCTCGGCCTCCTTCTGCTTGGTGATGTTGCGGGTGGTCCCGGCGATGGCTTCCACCGCCCCGTCGGCCGCGAACACCGGCGAGAAGATGTACTCGTAATAGCCGTACACCCCCGTCGGGCTGGTGTACGGCGTCTGGTCGGTCAGGGGCCGGCGGGTGTCGAAGACCTCCGACACCTGCCGGGCCAACTGGGCCGCGAGGTCGGGCGGGTAGTTCAGGCCGAAAAAGTCTTTGCCGACGGCCTGGTCGAGCGCCAGGCCCCAGAGGTCGAGCAACGGCTTGTTGACGTACCGGAAGCGGGCGCCGCGGTCGAGGACGTAGGCGAAGTCCGAGATGGACGACAGGGTGGTGTCGAAGAGGCGCGCCTGGCGGGCCGCCTCGGCCGTGAGCCGCTCCCGCTCGGCCTCGGCCCGCTTCTGGCCGCTCACGTCGCGGAAGTAAATCGTGATGCCGTCCGGGGCCGGGTAGGTGTGGCCCTCGTACCACCGGTCGTGGTCCGGGTAGTATTCCGTCCGGGACTCGGCTGGCCCGCCGGCGGCGACGCGGCGGTGCATCCGCTCGAACCCGGTGCCGACTTGCCCGGGGTAGGCCTCCCACAGGTTTTTCCCGAGCAGGTCGCCGGGCGCGCAACTGAGGAGCCGCCCGGCGGCCCCGTTGACGTAGGTGAACGTCCAGTCGCGGTCGATGGCGAGGAAGCCGTCGGTGATGCTCTCCAGGATGGCGGCCGCCTGGGCCCGCTCGCCGTGCAGGGCCGCCGCGGCCCGCTCCCGCTCGTCCAACAGGTCGCGGACCGCGTACTGCCGCGCCCGGTCCCGCAGGGCCGCCTTGACGGCGCTGACGAGCGTGGACACCTGCACGGGGCGCGGCATCAGCGTCATCGGCCCGACGGCCTCCAGCGCCCGCAGCAGTTTCGGCGACTCGGCCCCGGCCGGGGCGAGGACGATCAGGGGCAACTGGGACCACGGCGGCTGGGCGCGGAGCAGCGCCGCGAGACGGCCGGCCGTGTCGGCGAGGACGGCTTCCGCCGTCACGATGCCGGCCCCGGCCCCGCGCGCCGCCGCGTCGCAGACGTCTTCGACGGAGGCGCACACGACGGCCGCGACGCCGGCGGCGGCGAGCAGGTCGCGCGTCGCCGCCGCGTCGCGGGCGGTCGGCGCCAGGACGAGGACGCGGCTGTCCGTGGTGTCCGGCCCGCCGTCACGCATCCGTCCCCCCCGTGATCGCCCCGTCCGGCCCGCGGTACGTCGGGGTGCCGCCCAGCACGCCGTGGAAGTCCCGCAGCGGCTTGCCGACGACAATGCCGCGGTCGCCCAGGCTCAGTTCGCGGATGGTCCGCTCGTGCTTGCCGCTGCGCTTCTTGACCACCGAGATGGCCTGCCGCACTTCGCCCATCGCCTCGAAGTAGCGGAACAGGATGACGGTGTCCGCGAGGTACGTCGTGTCCACCGGCGTGTCCATCTGGCCGACGAGGCCGTGCTGGGCGACGAGCAGGAACGTCACCACCCCCTTGTGCCCGAGGTAGGTCAGCAGTTCGTGGAGTTGGGCGGTCAGGAACCGCTCCTCGGGCATGGCGTTCAGGTAGCCGTTCAGGCTGTCGATCACGATGACCTTCGCCCCCGGCGCGCCGCCCGCGCCCTCGGCGGCGCGCCGGACGTTGTGCGCGAATTCGCCGGGAGACAACTCGGCCGTGTCGATCGGGTGGATGGCGATGTGGCCGGACTCCAAGTACGCCGAGATGTCCATGCCGAGGCCGGCCGTGCGCTCGAGGACGGTCTCGATCCGCTCGTCGAAGGCGAAGACGACGGCCCGCTCGCCGCGGCCGGCCGCCGCCCGGGCGTACTGGAGGGCGAGCGTGGACTTGCCGCTGCCGGCCGGGCCGAGGAGGACGGCGCTGGTGCCGTACTGCAGGCCGCCGCCGAGCAGGGCGTCCAGCTCCGCGTTGTCGGCCTTGAGCAGGCCGCGCTTCTGGCCGCGGACGTGCTCGGCGGCGACGAGGCGCGGGAAGACGGCGAGGCCGCCGGTCTCGATGTTGAAGTCGTGGTACCCGCCGCGGTACTTCTGGCCGCGCAGCTTGGTGACGCGCAGCCGCCGCCGCTCGGCCCCGTACTCGGGCGAGAGCTGTTCGAGGCTCAGGATGCCGTGGGCGATGCTCTGGAGTTGCAGGTCGTCGGCCCCGGAGGTCAGGTCGTCGAGCAGGAACACCGTGCACTCGCGGCCGATGAAGTACTGCTTCAGGGCGAGGATCTGGCGGCGGTAGCGGAGGGGATTTTGGGCCAGGAGGCGCATTTCCGACAGCGAGTCGATGACGACGCGGCCCGGCTTGACCCGCTCGACCTCGGCCAAAATGGCCTTGGTGGTGACGCCCAGTTCGAGTTCCGCCGGCTGGAACATGGCGTGCTGGTTGTCCGGCTCCAGTTCCGACTCGGGGGCGACCAGTTCGAGAATGGTAATGGCGTCGAGGGTCCAGCCGTGCGACTTGGCCACGGCGGCGAGTTCGAACTTCGTCTCGGAGAGCGTGACGTAGAGGGTCTTTTCCCCGAGCCGCGCGCCTTCGAACAGGCACTGGAGGGACAGCGTCGTCTTCCCCGACCCGGGGTTGCCCTCAATGAGGTACAGGCGGTGCGGCGTGAAGCCGCCGCCGAGGATGTCGTCCAGCCCCGCGACGCCCGTCGCCATCAGCGGCCGGTCGGCCTTGTTTGTCTGCTCGCCCACGAATCGCTCCTCTGCTCAACAGGCCGGCCGCGCCGCCCCACACGCTAGAATATGGTAGGGAGCCGGCCGGCGGGCACTGAAAGGATTTGGAAAGAATGCAGCGGAGGGGCCGTCCAGCGGGACCGGCGTCCCGCCGGTCGGTCGGACCGCAGACCGGCGGGACGCCGGTCCCACCTCCCCAACCGCTGGACGGCTTCGCTCCGAAGACTCCGCGTCGCGGCGAAACGAGTTCCCCATTAGAAATTCTGACCCCCCGTTTCGACGGCTCAACGGCCAATGGTTCGCCCGCCGTGTCCGCCCGGGTTGGCGCGGGCGGACTAGGGCCCCGCGGGCGAGCCGGCGGCGGCCGTCCGGGCGCATGCCCGAAATTCCCGCTACGCCCATTGCATTCGCATTTCGGCGGGGGTAGACTCCTCACACCTCAATCAACCCACAGTTCGCGGAGCGGTGCGGATGATCCCCCTCGACGAAGCCTACGCGGACGCCGCCGCCCCGAACGCCGACGCCGGCAAGAATGGCCGCGGCCTCGTGGTCAAGAAGAAATTCAACACGCTGTCCGTCTCGCCCGACGGCGATTTGTTGTTCGGCGAGTGCCAGGGCAGCGGCAAGGTGCCGTACCAGTGCTCGGCCGACTTCGCCCGGCCGGACCAGCCGACGTACCGGTGTACCTGCCCGAGCCGGCAGTTCCCGTGCAAGCACTGCCTCGGCCTCCTGTACGCCTACGCCCAGAAGAAGCCGTTCGCCACGGCGGACGTGCCGGCCGACTTGCAGGCGAAGCGGGACGCCCTCGCCGGCCGGGCCGAGAAGAAGGCCGTCGAGGCGACCAAGCCGAAGGTGGTGAACGTCGCCGCCCTCGCCAAGAAGGTGAAGGCGCAACTTGACGGCATCGGCACTCTGGAGACGCTGACACACGACCTCGTCCGCGTCGGCATCGGCAACATGAACGCCAAGCTGGCCGGCCAGATGGCCGAGCAGGCGAAGCGGCTGGGCGACGCGTACCTGCCGGGGGCCAGGGCCGCCCTGCTCGGGTACACGCAACTGTTCGGAGACGACGAGGGCCGCTTCGCCGCCGCGAGCCCCGCCAAGGGCGAGGCGTTGCACACCGAGGCGGTGGACCAGCTCGCCCGGCTGAACGCGGTCATCAAGCAGGGCCGGGCGTACCTGACGAAGCGACTCGAAGACCCGAACCTCACAGTGCCGACGGACACGGCCATCGCCGCTTGGCTCGGCCACGCTTGGCAGCTCGGGGAGCTGAAGGCGGCCGGCCTCGTGGAACCGGACGCGGAGCTGGTGCAGCTCGCGTTCAACTCGCACTTCGACCCGGCCCGCCAAGAGTACATCGACACCGGCGTCTGGATGGCCCTCGGCAACGGCAAGGTTCGCGTGACGCAGACGCTCCGGCCGCTCAAGGCGGCCAAGCACATCAAGAGCGAGGACAGCTTCTTCGCCGTCGCCCAGGTGAAGGAACTGTGCGTCTACCCCGGCAGCGTGAACCCCCGCATCCGCTGGGACGCGATGACGCAACGGCCGCTGGAGCCGACGGACTTGCGAACCGTCCGCGGCCACGGCCGGGCCGACTTCGCCGCGGCGGTCAAGGACGTGAAGGCCGCGCTCAAGGCCCCGCTGGCCGACCGGACGCCGATCGTCGCCCTGAACTACAAGACGCTCGGCAAGATCGGGGCCGAGTACGTGATTGAGGACGCGAAGGGCGAGCGGCTCGTCCTGACGGACGCGGGCATGGCCGAGGAGCCGCCGAGCTGCGCCATGCTGCCGCTGCTGCCGAAGGCCGCGTTCGCCGGGCAGACGCTGGTCGCCCGCTTCCGGCACGACCTGGACACGCGGCAACTGCGGGTGAAGCCGCTGAGCGTCGTCACCGAGACGGCGGTGATTCGGCTGACGCTGTAGAGGTCCGAGAGCAAAGGCATTTTTTAGCCACGGATCGAACACGGATGAAACACGGATCAGACGAAGAGAAGAGTTTGAACCACAGAGGACACAGAGATCACAGAGGAAAGGCAGAGAGAAGAGACGAATTATTCCTGCCTTTCCTCGGTCTTGGCTTTCCTCTGTGATCTCTGTGTCCTCTGTGGTTAATTCTTTTATTTTTTCCGTGTCCGATCTTCCGAGGATTCTCCCATGAGCATCGCCGTCCTCACGCAGGTGTATGCCGAAGCCCGCCGACTGGCGGTCGCCGGCAGCGTCGTCGCCCGCGGCGACTTCCGGCTCAAGAAACTGCTGCCGCCGCTCGAACAGGCCGGCAAGCAGGCCCCCGTCTTCGCCAAGGTCGCGGAGGCGGCCGCGGCCGTCGTCGACGGGCCGGAGGCGTCGTCCGCCGCGGCCCTGCTCGACCTCACGTCGCTGGTGACGGCCGTCCTGTACACGCAGGGCGAGACCGGCCTGGCCGGCCCGATCATGCCGGTCGAGACGACCGACCTCGGCGGCGGCGGGACGCAGACGAGCGCCCGCGTCCTCAAGCCGCTGCTCGAGGCCCTGAGTTCCACCGGCTCCGGCCGCTTGGAACTTGTGAAGGACGCGTTCGGCCGCGGCCTGTTCCGCGACCTGCGGCTGGTCCGGCCGGCCCTCGGCGCGCTGGACGACCCGTACCCCGACATCGCCGACCTGATGGCCGAGAAAGTGCTGCCGCTGTACGGCACGGCGATCCTCCCGGAACTGCGGGGGACGTACGACCCGACGGGGACGAAGGGCCACCCCCGACGGCTGAAGCTGATGCACGCCCTCGACCCGGCCGCCGCCCGCGACTTGGTGATCGACGCACTCGAGAATGGGTCGAAGGTGGTGAAGTTCGCCGCCATCGCGTGTCTTGGAGCCAACGATGTGCCTTACTTGGTCGAGCAGAGCAAGGCGAAGGCCGAAGACTTGCGCGTCGCCGCCTATCACGCCTTGGCCGGCGTGGACACGCCGGAAGCGGTCGCGGCGATGGCGGCCGCGTTCGCCGGGAAGGACTATTGGATCGCCACCGACGCCATCGAGGGGAGCAAGAACCCGAAATTGGCCGACATCCTTGTGGCCGAGGCCCGCGCCGCGGCGGACGGCCTGCCGAACCTAAAAGACAAGAAAAAGGTGAGCGAGGCGGTCACCCGCGTCAGGCACATCGTCGGGGCGTTGCCGAAAGACGGGCACGCCGGGGCGGACGCGCTGCTGCTCGACCTGTTCGCCCGCCGCGGCGACCTCGCCAAGATGAAAGGCACGGACGTGTCCGGCGGCGACATCGGCGAGACGGTCGTGTACATGATGGCGGACGGGTCGCCGACGACGCGGGCGATGCTAGCGGCGGCGCACGCCGGCTTGACGGCGGAGGAGCTGAAATCGGCCGTCGCCGCCGGCCGGTATGCGTGGACCCCGGCGGCGCTCTACGATGCGTTTGCCCCGTACCTGACGGCCAAGATCGACGAGAAGAAGCAGGCTAAGGATCCGGCATGGGCGAAGCGCGAGGCGGTCATTGACACGCTGAGGGTCACGTCCAATTACCAGTTCTTCTTCGAAGACGAGCCCGCCCCGGCCTACGGCCGACCAAAGCCGCCGACACTAGACCCGCGCTGGCTGGACTTGGCCATCGAGCGCAAGCGGGCTGACCTGCTCCGCGTCGCCGCCCGGCCAGGGCACCCGGGGGCGCAGGCGTTTGCCAAGGACGAGTTCGACGCGGCCATAAAGAAAGCAAAGAAGCCGGACGACGTGGAAAACGAACTCATGCTCTTGATACGGCTTGGCCACCCGGACACGACCGAAGCGTTCTTCGCCGGCCTGGGCAAGCGGGGGAAGAAGTCGTTGCACAACCACCCTTACTTGTACACGCTGCTCGTCCCGCGGCTGCCGAAGGCGGCGCTGCCGCGGCTGGAAGAACTGGTGGCCGCGATGCCGGAGGCCGAGGCGAATTACTGGCTGGACGCGGTCCAGGCGTTGCGGGCGAAGGCGGACTGACGCGCCAGAGTGACGCGGTTCGCCGGCGAACGGAGAAATCCCGGGGTTCGCAAAGCCTCACCCACGGGCTACAGTCCGTCGC
>JAYTTN010000737.1:0-3577 GCA_043745295.1 Fimbriiglobus sp.
GCCGCTGCCCGACGACGACGAGGACGACATCGGCCCGCCGTCAGAAACCCACGACCGCGCGACGGAGTTGGCCATCCTGCGGGAAGCTCACGCCGATGCGCTGGCGGATCGTGGAGGCGTGCCGCACGCCGTGTTCATGGCGGAACTGGCGGCGGAATTCGGCGTCCCTCTCCCGAAGCGGGCGGGGTGAACCGCGATGGCCCACACCGTCACCACCCGCGCCCGCGCCCGCCTCGATCTGCAACGACGAATGACTTGGCTGACGACGAACAGGAACGCCGGCGTCGCGGGCCGCTGGTTGGCAAAGTACGATACGGCCATCGCCGCGCTCGAGGCCGATCCGAATCGTCACCCGGAAGCCGACGAGGCGGCCGACCTCGGATTCTCGCTGCGCGAACTCGCGTTCAGGCAAGGCAAGGCCGGCTATCGCATCCTGTTCACCATCGACGGCGACACGGTGAACGTCCTCCGCGTCCGGCACGCCGCCCAAGATCGGCTGACCGACGCCGACCTCTAAGGCAGTTGCGGGTGGTCGAACGACCGAGCCGGCACGTTCAACGTAGCCTGACTCTCCCGAGTCGGGCCGAGCCGCCATTGGCCCACGGCCCGACTCGGGAAAGTCAGGCTACTCGGTTGGCTCCGTACCGGTACTTCAACTTCCCGCCACTGCCTAACCCTTTTTCCGCGCCGCGAAGAAGGCGGCGATCCGCGCCTTCGATTCGTCCGACCCCGCCAGCCGCAGGAACGCTTCGGTCTCCAGCTTCAACCCCTCATCCAGCGGCAGTTCGCCGCCGCGCGTCAGCACCAGCATCGCCTCGCGGACGGCATTCGGGACACTCGGCACCGGGGCCTTGAACCGCTCGCGCTCGGCCATCGGGATCGCGGCGCGCTTGGTGTCGCGCAGGCCGCGCCAGCCGTCGTGCAACATGTGCCGCGCGGCGAAGTCCAACAGCGATTCCGACTTCGCCACGGCCGACACGAGGTTCGCGTCGCGCGCCTGCTCGGCGGTCAGGCTGTCGCCGGTGCGGAGCATGTCGGCGGCCACCTCCGGCCCGACGACGCGCGGCAGCCGCTGCGTCCCGCCCCAACCGGGGATCAGCCCGAGCTTCACCTCGGGCACGCCGAGTTCGACCTTCGAGTTCGTCCCGCACACGCGCGTGTCGCACGCCAGCGCCACCTCCAGTCCGCCGCCCAGCGCCGCGCCGTCGATGGCCGCGCACGTCGGGAACGGCAGCGATTCCAGGCGGTTTAATACCGAGAGGCCGAACTCGATGATCTCGCGCACGGCCGGGTCGTGCGGCGCGGGGACGTTGGCGAAGAACTTCAAGTCCGCGCCGGAGATGAAGATGTCCGGCTTGCCGCTGGCGAGGAGTAGGCCGGGCAGGTCGGGCGGAAGTGCTTGCAGCGCGGCGTCGAATTCGTCCCACACCGCGCGGGTGAGGACGTTCGCCCGGCTGTTCGGCGTGTCGAAGGTGAGGACGGCGACGCCGTCGGGACGGCGGGTGAGGTGCAGGACGGACATGGCGGCACTCGGGAAGGGAGATGCCGAATTGTTAGCCCGCCCCGCGAGCAAGGGCCAGATCACCTTGCTAGACAGCAAGGGCCGCTGGCCGACGCGGTGCCACAGTCCCCGGCTGTCCGCCACGGCGGCTTGGCCCTTGCTCGCGCGGCGGGCTAACTTCCGTCAGCGGGTCGCACTCGCCGGGCGGGTCGGGGTCGGCAGCTCGGCGGCGGCCAGGTGGTCGAGCAGCGACCGGTTCGGCTCGCGGACCACGGCGTCCAGCTTCGGCGACACGTGGCCGGGCGAGCCGGTGGCGCGGAGCGATTGCAGGTACGTCAGCAGCACCGTTCGGGCTTCCGGCTTGCCCCGCAGGAAATAGTGGACCCAGGCCCACGCCTCCTGATATTCGGCCCGCTGCATGTCGGCCACTTCCGTCAGCTTCTCCAGCCGCGCCAGGTTCGGCTGGAACGGCCCGACGCGCAGGGCTTCCAGGTGCGCCGGGTTCAGCCCGTCGTTCGCGGGCGGCTGCTCGAAGAACCCGGCCAGGCCCTCGTCCAGCCACAGCGGCACGCCCTTCAACACGCCGTGCAGCAGGGCGTGCGTGAGTTCGTGGCGGAGGTCGGTGCGGAGCCGCTTGCCCAGGTAGGTGTAGACGAGCAACTCGGTGGAGCCGCCCGGCCCGCGCTTGTCGGCGATGAAGTACGCCGGCCGCAGCGGCAGCTTCGGGTGCCACGTCCGCAGGAACGCCTCGTACCCGTCCTGGTCCTCGAACAGGAACACCTGCACCGGGTTGTTGCCCAGCGGCAGGCGCAGTTCGCGGCGGAGGTGGTCGGGCAGGTCTTCGAGTTCGCGGAAGAGCGGGTCGGACGCTTCCAGCGGGAAGTCGGAGTAGAAGACGAACTGCGACACGCGCAGGTGGTGCTTGGTCGGGCGCTGCGGCAGCGCGGGGGGCGTCGGGACGGCGGCGGCCGTGCCGGTCTGCTGGCCGCGCTCGACCGGCTCCGCCTTGGCCGCCGGCTTCGCCCTCGTGCCGAGGACGCCGCAGCCGCACAGGACGAGCATCGCGACGGCGACCGAGATCGCGCGGCGGACCGCGGGAGGGGCCGGACGAAGGTGGCGTTCCGTCATCGGATTCCGGTTCCGGTGGGCGTCGGGGGACCATACCGCGAAGGCGGCCGGCGAACCAGCCGAGTGTCGGCCGAACAGTCATCGACCCGCCGCACATCCCCCCTTCACGAAAACGTCTGCCTCAACCCAGTGGACGGCCCAAGTTCGCGTTCCGTCGCACCTTCGCACGAACGCCCACGGCGATGCGAGTCCACCAGCTTTTCCAGTCCCCCCTGCCTGCGCAGGCTGGTTTCGGCGAGCGGGGGGCGTCAGCCCCCTGTTTCTTCGCCTTCAACAGAGGGCTGACGCCCCCCGCTCGCCCAGAACCGAGATACGCCCGCAGCACCCGCAGGCGATCCGTTCGCGTCACTGTCGGCGAGTCCGCGAAGCTCGCCGCCAGCCGGGTGAGTTCGCGGATTCGTTGAAGTTCGGGCACCGGGCGACCGGTCGTCACCCCGACGAGGTCGATCAGCACCGGGTCGCCGGCCGGGGTGACGAGGATGTTCGGGGCCTTCAAATCCTTGTGCGACACCTGCCGGTCGTGCATGTCCCGCAACAACCGGCCGAGGCGATTCGCCAGCGCGCGGCAGTCGAACCGCGTCACCGCGTCCGGCAGCGCGACCGCGCCTTCGACGACCTCGAACAGGACGTACCCCTCGGCCGGCAGTCCGAACCGCCGGCGGTGCAGCACGGCCAGCGGTCGGGCGGTCGGCAACCCGCGATCCGACAGCGCGTGACCGCTGATCCAAGACCGAAGGGCGGGGGAGCGGCGGAGCAGGTTGCGGAGCGAGGCCAGACGCTTCTTCAGGCGGAAGCGCTTGAGGATCGCCAACGAGCCGCTACCGTCAGGGAGCGTCTCTTGCGAGCCGCGACCGTCGAACTCGGCGAATCCTTCAGCAGCACCACGCCCGGCTGCGCGAACACCGCGTCCGGGTCGCTCGTCAGCAGGTCCAGCACGGCGTCGGGCAG
>JAYTTN010000738.1:0-13430 GCA_043745295.1 Fimbriiglobus sp.
TGATCGCGCAGGCCGGCGCGATCAACGCCGAGACGTACCCGGCGTGGGCCACCATCGACTACCACTTCCCGGCGCGGGGAAAACTGCCGGCGGCGGTGCTGCACTGGTACGAGGGGGCGAAGGACGGCAAGCGGGTGCTGCCCCCGGCCGAACTGCTGGCCAAGGTGCTGCGGCCGGGCGAGACGGCGTCGGACAGCGGGTCGCTGCTGGTCGGGTCGAAGGGGATGCTGTTCGCGCCGAACGACTACGCCGCCGAGTTCCGTCTGCTGCCGGAGAAGGACTTCGACGGGGTGCAGCGGACGAAGCCGGAGAAAGGAGCGGAAGGCACGGCGAGCAAGGACGTCGATGCGCTCATGAAGAAGGAGTGGGCGGACGCGATCCGCGCCGGGAAGCCGGAGATGGCGTCGTCGAACTTCGACATCTCCGCACGGCTGACGGAGACGATGCTGCTCGGCAACATCGCCGTCCGCTTCGCCGGCACGAAGCTGACGTGGGACACCGCGACGCAAACGTTCACCGGCACCCCCGCCGCCACGAAGCTGGTGACGGCCGAATACCGCAAGGGCTGGGAACTGCCGAAGGTCGGGTGAGTCGGATTCCCGCGCCCGTCGAACGCGAGGAAGGTCGGTGGGAAGAATTTTTCACCGCGAAGAGCACGAAGGACGCGAAGGGAAGGCGAGAAAGCCCGGAGTTTTCTCCCCTTCGTGTTCCTGGTGTTCTTCGCGGTCCCCTCCTCTCTTCGATCTCCGAACGGCCCTGGTGGGGCTGCTCGCCATGCTGCTCCTGTGGCGCACGGACGTGGGAGCCGAACTGCGATCCGAGCCGGAAGCGTGAGCGAACGTCTTCGGATACCGGAGTTGAATCCTTTCAACTCTCCGTCACGTTCTCCGGACCCTGTTGGCCATACACCGCTTTAATCATCTCGACCGCCTCAGCGAGTGGAATGCGGTTCGTGATGGTGGTGTGTACTCTCGTTCCGTCGGGGTGGACGACTGACAGTTCCTTAGGAAGGTACTGAATTTGGATTCCTTTCGACGTACCGCTCTGTTCCCGCACCAGTCTCAAGATAGCGGCGGGAGTTTCCTCGCTCAACTCGCCACGGAGTCGGAGCCGAACGCGATCGCGGTTTTTCTTGCCGTCGATCGCGGTGACGTAGACATGCCCCTTTCGCTGTTGGACTAGAACTCGAATAGTTGGGACGGATAGCTGCTCCATCGCGTGTACACTCCCGAATGTGTTGTAGGACGGTTCTACGCGAACAGGGCCGTGACATCCAGCCGCCAGCCGGGGACGGCGGGCTCGGCGTCGGCGGTGTCGCCGGGCCGGAATACGGTGACCGCGAGCGGGTTCGCGCTCTCGTACTTCGTCACCGTCTCGGCGTCCGGGTCCACGTCCCACACAACCAGTGTCCCGGCCTCGAAGTAGTCGGCCCGCTTGTCCGCGTAGGCGCGATCCATCGCCGGCCCGTAGTCGTTCTCACTCCGCACCTCCACTGCGAACACCGGCGCGCCGAGGATGAACGATGTGTCATCGGACCACGGTCCGTCGTAGTACGAAGCGTCCGGGCTGAACGACTGCCGACCGGAAATCAGCGGCGGGTCGATGGCGTACCCGACGCTGTCGCCGAACGCCTCGGCTCCGCCCGGCGCGCCGATGAAGGCGTCCAAGGAGTTGACGATCCGCTTGGTAAGGCGTCCGTGCAGTCTTCCACTGGCCATGAGTTCGATGATCCTCCCGCCGATCAGTTCGGCCTTGCCTTCGACCTTCATCAGGTCGTCGAAAGTGGCCGGGAATGGCAGCTTCACGATCATGGGTGGTCCTCCAACGGCATTATGCACGGAACCTGTTTCGACTTCAACTCGGCACGTGCCGCGTCCCCCACCGCCCGTCGTCCCGCGCAGGGAAGTCGCTGCGGTAGTGGGTGCCGCGCGACTCGTCGCGGGTGAGGGCCGAGGCGATCATCAGCCGGGCGACGGTCAGCAGGTTCTGCAGCTCCCAGCCGGCGCGGTCCTTGAACTCGCGGGTGAGGACGTACCGGCACCAGAAGTCCACGTCCGTCGCGGCTTCTTCCAGTCGCGCCTTCTCGCGGACGATGCCCATCTTGCGGACCATCAGCGCCCGTAGCGAGTTCGTCACGTCGGCGGCGTCCAGCGGGTCCGACGAGCCGTCCGGCAGCTCGTACTTCAGCGGCAGCGCGGCGAGCGTCGTCGGCATCGTGCGGGCGGCCTCCGCCGCGCCGCGCCCGCACCGCGCACCGTACACGAGTCCTTCGATCAGGCTGTTCGACGCCAGCCGGTTGGCCCCGTGCAGGCCGCTGCTCGTCACCTCGCCGGCCGCCCACAGGTTCGGCAGCGTCGTCCGCCCGTCGGCGTCCACCGTCACCCCACCCATCATGTAGTGGGCACCGGGTCGCACGGGGATGCGGTCCTTCGTGATGTCCAGGCCGAAGTTCCGGCACACCTTGCCGATGCCGGGGAAGCGGGTCAGCACCGTCTCGCGCGGAATGTGCGAGAGGTCCAGGTAAACGTTCGGGTGCTGGGTCCGTTCCATCGTGCGGAAGATGGCGCGGGCCACCACGTCGCGCGGGGCGAGTTCGTGCCGGGGGTCGTCGGTCAGCATGAACCGCTCGCCGTGAACGTCCCGCAGGTACGCCCCTTCGCCCCGCACGGCTTCGCTCACCAAGAAGCGCGCGGACCCCGCCACGTACAGGATGGTCGGGTGGAACTGCATGAACTCCATGTCGCGGAGCTGCGCCCCCGCGCGGTGCGCCGCCGCCATGCCGTCGCCGGTGGCGACGGGCGGGTTGGTCGTCTCGCGGTACACCATCCCGCACCCGCCGGACGCCAGAATCACCTGCTTCGCCCAGATGAGTTCCTTCGTGATGCCCGGTCGCCAGCAGACCGCGCCGACGCACTTCCCCTCGGCCGTCAGCAGGTCCACGGTGAAGGTGTCGTCCCACAGGGTGATGTTGTCGGCCGCCTTGGCCCGCGCGATGATCGCCCGCATGACCTCGTGGCCGGTGCCGTCGCCGAGCGCGTGGACGATCCGCCGGTGGCTGTGCCCGCCCTCGCGCGTCAGGGCCAGTTCGCCGTTCTCCAGGTCGAACTGCGTGCCCCACTGGACCAGCTTCTCGATCTCGGCCGGGGCCTCGCGGATGACCATCTCCACGACCGCCGGATCGCACAGGCCGTCGCCGGCGACGAGCGTGTCGCCGACGTGGTTCTCGAACGTGTCGTCCTTGCCCAGCACGGACGCGATGCCGCCCTGCGCGTAGCTACTGTTGCTCTCGGTGATGCGGTCCTTCGTCGTGACGAGGACGTCGAGGTCCGGCGACACCTCGAGCGCGGCGCGGAGGCCGGCGATGCCCGCGCCGATGACCAGCACGTCGGTGAACCGATGGATCGCCTTGCGGGCGTCGAAGCCGGTCAGGTAGCGGGGGAAGGCGGGCATGGGAGGGAGGACCGTGGACGGGCGAGCGGGACTCGCTCGTATTCTATGCGCGTCCGGCCGTGCCGGCGTTCGATCCTCGGCCGGCCACCCTCGGTGAGCAAGGGGAGTTGGACCGACGGCCCGTACCCGACACCGGGACCGCCCGCTAGGATGGTGGAAAGCCGGCGGCGTGTCGTCGGCGAGACGCTTTCAGGAGTTGCCATGATGTCGCTGAAGTTCGCCCTGCTGTGCGCGTTCGCCCTCGCCGCGATGGCCGCCGCCGCCGCGCCGGTGCCGGCCGCCGACAACCCGGTGGTGGTGGTGGAGACCAGCCTCGGCACCATCGAGATCGAGCTGTTCGCCGACAAGGCCCCCGGCACGGTGAAGAACTTCCTCGGCTACGTCGAGGACAAGTACTACGACGGGCTGGTGTTCCACCGCGTCATCGAGGACTTCATGGTCCAGGGTGGCGGGTTCGAGCCGGGGATGAAGCAGAAGAAGACCAAGGCCCCGATCGCCAACGAGTCGGACAACGGCCTGTCGAACGCCCAGGGCACCCTCGCCATGGCCCGCCTCGGCCGGGACGTGGGCGGGGTGAAGGCGGCCGACAGCGCCACCAGCCAGTTCTTCATCAACACCGTGGACAACAGCAAGCTGGACCGCGCCAAGGCCGGGGACAAGGTCGGCTACTGCGTGTTCGGCAAAGTGGTCAAGGGGATGGAGGTGGTGGAGAAGATCCGCAAGGTGAAGACCGGCGAGAAGGGCGGGTTCGACGACGTGCCGGTGGACGACGTGGTCATCAAGTCGGTGACGAAGAAGAAGTGACCGCCTTCCCCCGCCGCCCGCCCCGGCGACGGGGCGGGTCCGCCGGCTACTTCTTCTCGGGCGGCTTCGGCGGGCGGGTGAACTCCAGCACCACCACCCCGGACCCGGCCTTCGATTCGACGGCCACCGGCACGCGGTCGGCGAGGACGGCCGGGTCCTTCGGCTGGAGAAGGAAGGCGACTTTCAGCGTGTCGCCCTTGACCGAATACTGCATCCAGATCGCCTCCTGCGCGAACGGCAACCGCGCGGGTTTGTCGGCTTTCGGACGGGCGAGGGTGAGGACGCGATCCTTGCCGAAAGAGAGGATGTCCGCAGCGAGGGGCACGTCCGCGCCGTCTCCCGCGTTGGTGATCCGCGCCTTCCCCTTGTCGCCGAAGTGGAACCGCCAGTGCTCGGTGTCGGCGAGCGGCTTGCCGTCGCGGGTGCCGGCCGTGCAGACCCACTCGCCCTTCAATCCCGGCCACTCTTTGTCCACCGGCGCGATGACGTACATCGCCGGCCTGTCGTAGTCGATGACCGCCGACAGGTGCGCCAAAAAATCCTGACCGAGGATGCCATCGGGCTTCGCGGACTCCGGCTCGCCCGCGGGCCGGCTCGCGGAAAGATCGGCGATGTGGATACCGAATTCCGACAGGGTCAGTCCGCCGAACTCGAGTTCGGAAATGGCGGCCGGCTCGATCTTCAGCTCGCCTCGCGGCGTGAGCGCCTTGACGGCCAAGTCGGCGCGCGGTTTCAGCCCGAGCCGCTTCGCCGTCGTCGAGTCCAGGAGCGTGATTGTCGAACCCGTATCGAGGACGAGTTTCAACTGCTGTTTGCCACACGCGATAACGGCGAGGAAGGAGGAGTCCTGTTCCGACACCACTCGCAGGGGCACGCGCTCGTAGCCCTTGCGAACGAGTGTGGCGTCGAGCGATTCCGACTCGCGCATTGGCGGTTTCGGTTGGTCGGCCTTCGCGAACTGAGGGGCTACAGCCTCCAGTACCAGAAAGTACCCCCACAACATGCCGAGGCGCATTCCTTGTCCTCCTCGTTGCGATTGGAACCGCCGCTCGCCGGATGGCGAGCGACTCTGGAACGACATCACCCGTACTCAGCGCGTGCGGATGTAAACCCCGCCGTTCCCGGTTTGGATGAAGCGCTGCGGCTGGGGCGGGTAGAGGATGTTGCGGATGATCGGGATGTTCTGGCCGAGTCGGATCTGCTGAGCGACGGACTGGTTGGGGAACTGGATCGGAGGTTGACCGATGACCGGCGGCTGAACGATCTGGGGCGGCTGCCCGATCACGATCTGGCCGCCCGGGGTCTGAACCCACTGGACGGGCGTGTTCGGTTGCTGGAGGAAGCCGGGGATGATCATGACCGCAGCCGGCCCCTGATTCGCGGGCTGTCCGGGCAATTGCGCCAACGTCGGCGGGAGTCCACTGTTCGTCTGGGGCGCGGGGAGCGGCTGACCGTCGGGGCTGGTGAACTGCAGCGTCGTCAGATCACCCGTGCCACCGGCGAATTGAACCAGTTCGTCGAGTTCGGGAGAGGCGATGAGTTGGATCGAGTCACCGAGGGAGGCGGTGCCGGTGTAGATGGTATTCGTGTCGTTGTCGTAGAAGGACAGGATGTACACGCTGCCGGCCTTCTCCATGATCATGGCCAGTCCGGTGGAGTTGCCCTGAGAATCCATCTGGGGGATGGCGGCCACGTCGGTGACGGCCTGCTGCGCCGCGGGCGGCTGCTGGGGGGTCGGGGTTCCCGTCGGCACCACCGGGGTGGCGTCCGGGACGATGCGGCCGTCGAGGGCTTCGAGGCGGGGCTTCCACTTCAGCGAGACGGGCAGGCGCGCCTCACGGTCGTCCTCCGCCTTTGAACATCCTCCTGGACGGCAACATGTTCGCAACTCCGGGTAGTTTCTCATGACCGGCGTCCTCCACCGGCAAGTGTAAGATCTCGCGGCGACGAGTGGAAGATCAAGATGTCGGCCGGAGAATTCGCGCATTCGTCACACTCGGACTGTCTGCTCGTTTACTTCCCGCGTAGCCCGTCGAGCCACTTGGCCAGGTCGGCGGGCAGCGGCATCGTCCAGTGCAGGGTCGCCCCGCTGACCGGGTGTTCGAACCCGAACTCGGTGGCGTGCAGCGCCAGTCGCGGCGCGCCGCTGAAGTCCGGCACGTCGTCGCCGTTGGGCTTCCGGCAGTACACCTTCTCGCCGCAGACCGGGTGTCCGGATTCGCTCAGGTGGATGCGAATCTGGTGCGTCCGGCCCGTCTCCAGTCGGCACGACAGCATCGTGAAGCCCTGGAACCGCTCTTCGGGCGTGACGTGTGTGACCGCCTCCTTGCCGACGCCGGGGAGGGTGGTACTGCCGCGCCGCCCGTCGCCCCGGTCGCGGACCAGCGCCGAGCGGATGGTGCGGGCCGGGAAGAGGCCGGGTACGACGGTCAGGTAGCGGCGGATGACGGTGTGCTTGCGGAACTGCATTCCCAGCACGCGCTCGCCCAGCGGGGAGCGGGCGAAGCACATCAGCCCCGACGTTTCCTTGTCCAGCCGGTGGACGATCCGCAGCGGCGACAGGGTGCGGGGCGTGCGGCCGAGCTGCCGGGCGACGGCCGCCTGCGCCACGTCTTGCAGCGTCGGCACCAGGTCGCGGCGGTGTTCGGACCACTCCAGTTCGGACGGGTGGCGGACGGTGTTGATGCCGCTCGGCTTCTCGACGACGACGACGTGATCGTCCAAGTGGCGGATCACCAAACCGTCCGGAGTGGCCGTCTTCGGCCGGTGGACGGGGTTGGCTAACAGGGTGACGAGTTCGCCCTCCTTCAGCCGCCGGGCGGCGTCGGTGCAGAGCGAATCGCCGACGTTCACGCGCCGCCCTTCGATCATCTTCTTCACGTCCGCCCACGACGGCCGGAACTCGTGCAGGCGGCTCCGCAGCACCTTGGCCAGGGTGTGGCCGGCTTCGGGCGGGGCTACGGCGAAGGGGGGAAGGAGTGTCATGATTTCTTGAAGGCGCTGACGATCAGGTTGCCAACGACACCCAAGGCGATGCCGATCACGGCGTAGACGAAGTTGGCCGCCCGACGGGTGGACTCGTCCTTGTCCCGCTCCAATTTGTTCAGCCGGTCCAGAATGACCGGCAGTTGTTTCGCCTCCTCGGCGACTTTTTCCAGGCGGGCGACCTTCTCTTCGAGGACTGCATTCGTTTCCCGCAGTTTGGACGCCGCCGCCACTTCTTTCCGGAGGGCGTCCCCTTCCCGTGTCAGGATGGCGACCCGCTCGCGGAATTGGAGCAACTTCAGGCCCTCGAATTGTTTCTTGAACAGCTCGACATCCTGCTTGAGGAGGTCGATGGCGTGTTTGGCATCCCGAGCCAACTGCGCGGGTGACTCATTTGCCATTCTGTTCGGCCTCCTCGTACTCCTGGATCGACTTTTCAAAGTGGCGGATGGCGCGGTCGTAGCGTCTCCCGTTAATGTACTGGAGCAACTTCAACATCCACGACCGCCGGCCGACCCCATCGAGGAGTTGCGAGACGGGTACTCGCCGGAGGACGACTTGGAGGCCTTGAGCGGGAAAATCCTCCCGGTACACGATCCGCACCGCCTCCTTCTCGTCGGGGTCTGGCCCCCACCTGAGTTCCGGGTTGGCGGCCGGAGTGTCGTATCGCGTATCGATAGAGTCCAAGCCTTCCCGAAAGTACGAATTCGCGGCTTCCACGGCCGCCAGAAGCGGCACGTCGGCCCGAATGGCTGGATCGATCTCGACCGCGAGTGTGGCGAGTGAATTCACGTCGTTCCTCCGGGGCTCTCCTCAGTGTACCCCTTCCGGCCGGGCTTGAACCGCCACTTTTCGGCCCGGCGACCGGTCGCCGATCCGCGCGACGGGTTCGCCGGCCTTTTGCCGGGCGGAATCGGTATCAGCCCCTCGCGGCGTCGGCCGACCGTCAGTCACGCGGAGGAATGCGGACATGGACATCGCGCGCAGCGGCTCCCGGTTGCCCACCGACGGGCCGGCCGAGTACTTCGCCGGCCCCGTCCGCATCGATCCCCTGTTCAAGGCCTCGCCGCCGGCTCGCGCGGTCGGGGCCAGCGCGACGTTCGAGCCGGGAGCCCGGACGGCGTGGCACACCCGCCCGCTCGGGCAGACCCTGATCGTCACGGCGGGCGGCGGCCTGGCGCAGCGGTGGGGCGGGCTGGTCGAGAAGATCCGACCGGGCGACGTGGTCTGGTTTCCGCCCGGCGAGAAGCACTGGCACGGGGCCGCACCGACCACGGCGATGACGCACATCGCCATTCAAGAAGAGTTGGACGGCAAGACCGCCGAGTGGCTGGAACACGTCACCGACGAGCAGTACCGGGGCTGATCGTCACCCGCCCACTCACAACAGCCACGCGACTTGCTCCAGCCGCTCCTCGTGGGACAGCTTGTGCATGTAGCACTCCAGCACCACCGGCGTTCCTGCGGCGAGGCGAACTTGCGCCCACTCGACGCCCCAGTCGCGGACGGTCAACTTGGCGTGCGTGTCGCGGTGTTCGCGGCTCGTCGAGACGTGGACCTCGGCGACCCGTTCGTACTCCAGCAGACGGTTCAACACCGAGCGGGGCAGCAGGCCGTGGAACCGTTGGATGTCGAGGTGCGCGACATCGACCGCCAGCCAGCGGCCGGCGTCCATCGCGGCGGCGAGCTGGTCGCCGGTGGCCAGCACCAGGATGTCGGTCGGGCGGTGCCGGGTGTTCGCCGTCTGGCGGCGGGGGTCGGGCAGGTCGGCGAAGACGGCGGTGATCGCGAGCGGCATGCGGTGTCCTCCGTGACACCCTCGGTGTAGCCGCAAACCCCGGTCCCGTCAGCGGTTCATAGTGCGGTAGCCCTGCCGGTCGGGGTGAGCAGTTCGCCGATGCTGACGAACCACTCCGGCACCGTCCAGTCCGACTTCGTGACCAGGATGTCACCCGGCTGGAGTTGGTGCTTCTTGACTTCCGGCATGAGCGGCCTCCAAATTTGGGGTGAAGAGCGAACGAGGTCTTGGCGGCAGGGCCGACGGGCGGTCGAGCCTAGTCCCGCGAAACCTCCAGGAAGTCGCCGGCGCGCGGCGAACGGTTGCCGGCCGCGGGCGGAATCAGATGCCGAGCAGGTCGAGGGTCGATTGGGCGATGTTGTCGTTGTTGTTCTCGCCGAACGACGTGAAGACGCCGCCCATCCCGTGCGAGGAGCCGACGCTGACGGTCGTCTGCGCCCCGTAGAAGGTGCCGAAGTGGGACCGCCCGGTGTTGTCGGGGTGGTTCCCGATGGGGTCGGTGCTACAGACGTAGTTGAGGCCGCGAACGCCCAGGTGCTTCAGCGGCCGCTCCACGTTCTTCTTCATCCCCGGCCCGTTGAAGTTGACGAACCGATAGTTCACGCCGGTCACGGCCAACATGTGCGCCGCGACGCACTGCACGAGGGCACCGCCGAGCGAGTGGCCGACGAGGGTGATCGTCCCGCCATTCCCGACCTTGTGGACCGTCTGCTCCATGAGCTTGTGCGCCTGGTGGAACTGGCTGGGCACCTGCCGCAGGCCGATCAGCACGTCGTTCACCAGCCAGTCGCTCACCCCCGTGGTGCTGAGCGGCGACTTGCTACCCTTGAACGCGACCACATACTCGCGGGGGGTGCTGCCCACCTTGTAAAAGACGGCCCCCTGGAACCCGCTGGTGAACATCCCGGCGCGGAAGTCCGACTTCTCCCACCCCCACTGCTGGGCGAAGGCGACGGCGGCGTCCTTGCCCGGCGCGTACACGGATCGGGCGATGTTCGCGTAGTCTTCGATCGTCGCCGGCATGGGGTGACCCTCTTGGAGGCTCGGAGGCAAGCGGGTTTGCTTCCCCCCCCTCCTCCCGCAATTACTACGGGGCGATCCGGAGCTATCTTCGTTAGTTGTTACGCAGTTGGCGGGTTTTCCACCTCTCCCCGTTGGGGAGAGGTCGGCGGCGCAGCCGCCGGGTGAGGGGTCGTTCCTCGGCGCAAACCCCTCACCCGGAAGGGCTTCGCCCTTCCGACCTCTCCCCAACGGGGAGAGGTGGGGCGTGAACGAGCGTCCCCAACTGCGCAACCACTACTTCGTAAGAAATCGGAATTATTCCGCCAGCGCGTCCCGCAGCCAGGCGCGGGCGTAGGTCCACTTCTGGCGGGCGACGTAAACCGTGACCCCCACGGCGTCGCCCACGGCCTCGTGGCTCGCGGCGGCGAAGTGGTGCAGCTCCACCACGCGGGCCGCGACCGGGTCTTCGGCGGCCAGCCGCGTCAGGGCGTCGTCGTGGGCGTCCGCGATCCCGCGGAGCAAGGCCGCTTCAGTCGAGTCGAGCATGGGTGCCACTCGGAATGGGGCGCGGTGTCAGTGGGAAGTGGGTACGGTCGGTCACTTCGGAGGGATTGCCGCTGTCGGCTTAACGGCGGAGAGGATCAGTTGGCCGATCACCCCGCCCAGGACGCCGAACGCCACCCCGATGGCGGCGAAGAAGGACTGCCACGTCCGCTTTTGCGACTCCCGCCTTTCCTCTTCCAGTTTGTTCAGCCGGTCCAAGATGACCGGGAGTTGCTTCGCGTCCTCGGCCACCTTCTCCAATCGGGCGACCTTCGCTTCGAGGACCGCGTTCGCCTCCCGGAGTTTCGCCAACTCGAGCCTCTCGAAGCGTTCCGAGAACAGCTCGAATTCCCGCCGCAAGGAGCGAGACATCGGTCTGCGCCTGCCGGGCCATCTCAGTCGGGGCGGCCATTCTCTTCCTGCCGTTCGAGTTCGCGGAGCATTTCTTCGACGCGCTGATGGGCGGCCTTGCCGCGCAAGTGGGCGACGGTCTGCAACAGTCCGCACATCGTGCTCTCGCGGTTGCGGTCGTCGAACAGGTACGACGCGGGAAACGGTTCGGTGAAACCGCGCGCGCCGTACTGGTCGCGTTCAAAGCACCGGGCGCGCACTTCCTCCCGCCCATGGGAGCGGTCGAGCGTCCACTCCAGCGCGGTCGGTTCGATCGGGTTCTCGAGCGGGATTCGCCGCTCGTACTCGCGGCGGAAGAAACCGCTCGCCTCCTCCACCCGCGCCAACAACTCGGGACGGGTGCGGATGGCGTCGTCGATGGTCACGATCATGGCATGCCTCCGTTCGGACTTCTCCTCAGTATACCGCCGATGTCCGGGAAACGGCCTGACCGCTGCGGATTCGGTCGCGTAGGTTAGCACCGCCTGCCTCGGGTGCCGTCCGCGCGCCCGGTCCTCTCTACCACCGCCGAGGTCTTCATGTCCAAACTCTCCCCGCTGACCCTCTGCACGCTCCTCGCGTGGTCCACTCTGTCGGTCGCGCAGCCGGTCCGCAAGTCCGACGACAAGGGTGCCCCGCCGTTCAAGATGCTGAAGGAAGGCGAGAACCCCCCGCTCGACGCGAACGAGAACTTCGTCATCGGGCCGAAGTACCCGGCGGCCGCGGAGCGCACGAAGGTCAAGGACGTGCCCGAAGGGACGGTGCAGCAGTTCGAGATCGATTCGAAAGACACGAAGCTGTTCAACCCCGGCATCAAGCGGGACAAGTTCGGCACGGTCGATCCGAAGAACCCGAAGACGCTGATCGTCGAGACCAAGACCTTCGACTACAAGCGCAAGGTCGGGGTGTACGTCCCCGCGCAATACCAGGAAGGCACCGAAGCGCCGTTCATGGTGGTCCACGACGGCCCCGGCCACGCCAACGGCTACAAGACCATCCTCGACAACCTGATCCACCAGAAGCGGATTCCGCCCATCGTCCTCATCTCCGTCGCCAACGGCGGCGGCGACGCCCAGGGGCACGAGCGGGGCAAGGAGTACGACAACATGAACGGCGACTACGCCACCTACATCGAGGACGAGGTGCTGCCGCGGGTGGAGAAGTCCTGCCGGGTGAAGCTGACCAAGGATCCCGACGGCCGGGCGGCGATGGGGTGCAGCTCCGGCGGCTCGTGCGCGCTCATCATGGCGTGGTTCCGCACCGACCTGTACCACCGCGTCCTCACCACGTCGGGCACGTTCGTGAACCAGGCGTGGCCGTTCGACCCCAAGTACCCCGACGGCGCGTGGGGCTTCCACGAGACGCTGCTCGCCAAGGAGCCGAAGAAGCCGATCCGCCTCTTCCTCTCCGTCGGCGACAAGGATTTGCTCAACCCGAACGTGATGCGCGACGACATGCACGACTGGGTGGAGGCCAATCACCGGATGGCGAAGGTGCTGAAGGAGAAGGGGTACGAGTACCAGTACCTGTTCTGCCAGGGGTCCGGCCACTGCGACGGCAAGGCCCAGGGGCAGTTCCTGCCGCACGCCATCGAGTGGACGTGGAAGGGCTACGGCGAGAAGAAGGGGAAGTAGAGGCGCGATTGCAGCCAATGCCGGCCGTTGGAACGGCCGGCATTGGCTGAGAAACTGACTCCCGTGGTCGGGCTGGCCCATTCGCCATTTTGGCGTGTTTCTTCGCGAACTGGTCGATGCTGTTGCGTTGCGGTCGCGTCGCAAGGCTACTGCGAAGCATAGCGGCCGGTCATTGAAATGTTGACACCAGAAATTCGCAACATCTACAGACGACCGCTCGCAATTTATATGTTGTGACCGCCCACCTTCGCAAGTCGAAAAACTTAGCGACTGTGGATCCCGCCAAAGAATTCAGTGCCTTTCCACCTGTAAGTTTCTGGCCGTCCTTGCACTTGAAAATATCCAATATCATTTTCAAAATATTATTTCGGACGCCTTCCCGGTCATTCGCGAAGGCTGCGACGAGATCAGGCCTTTCCAAGTCCTTCAGATTATAGTGGACCCCGGTAACTGGACCGCCGGTTCGGCGACGCCGGCGGTACCCGGAGGGGCTGTCGCGGCGGGCACGCGGAAGTCGCCCTCGGCCGCCCCAGGTGGTGGAACAGGTACGTGCCGACGGCGGCGAACCCGAACAGCGTGAGGGCGGCGACGACGCACGCGGTGCGCGCCGTCTTCCGCCGCTTCTCCGGACTCTGGCGGGCGGTGAGCGCGAGGAACGGCGGCACGTTCCCCGGCGGGTCCGCGAGGAACAGGATCGAGACGAACGCGGTGGTGGCGAAATCGAGCATGGGCACCCGGCGAAAGTTCCTTCAACTTACGCCCCGCATTCTGGACCGGCCGCGCCGTTCTTCGCCGCGACTTGAGGAGCGGGCAACCGTAGCCCG
>JAYTTN010000739.1:0-13388 GCA_043745295.1 Fimbriiglobus sp.
GAACGGCGCGACGTGAGTCCGCCGGTGTCTGTCCGAGCCGGAAGCGTGAGCGACGGTTCTTCTCCTGGTGGCACCGGCCTCCGAGCCGGTGTGGTTCTCACCGGCTCGGAGGCCGGTGCCACGAAAACCCAGACAGGACCGTCGCTCACGCTTCCGGCTCGGACAGACACCGGCGGACTCACGTCGCGCCGTTCGCCAAACCATCGGAGTCCCCATGCCCCAGCCGACCGTCGTCGTTGCCAGCGTCGGCCTGCTACTGGCGGTCGGGGTGGCCAGCGTGTTCACCCTGCCGGCCGGGGCCGAGGCCGCGCAGAAGGCGCAGGCCCGGCTGGACGCCGTGCCGTTCGACCTGTCCCCGTGGGTCGGGGCGGACGTGCCGCACACCGAGAAGTTCACCAAGTACATGAAGGTGGCCCAGGCCGACGCCTACATCAATCGCTTCTACACGCACGCGACGACGAAGCGGGTGATCGCCGTGTCGATCCTGTACGGCAACCAGAGCGACATGTGCGCCCACGACCCGACCACCTGCTATGCCGGCAGCGGGTACGCGGCCTCCGGGCGAGCCATCCGGACAGACTTCCCGACCGCCGCCTCGGCCCTGTGGCTGGGCCGGTACGAGAAGGGCGAGCCGACGCCGGAGGTGCTGGACGTGTGCTGGGGGTTCACCGCCGACGGCGCGTGGGACGCGCCCGAGACGCCCCGCATGACGTTTGCCGGCCGCAGCATGCTGTACAAGCTGTACGCCCAGATCGCGGTCCCCGTCGGCGTCGCCCGCCGCGACGGCGACAACCCGCTGACGGAGTTCCTGTCCGCGTTCCTGCCGAAATTGAGGGTCGCCCTGACGGCCGAGTGATCGTGTCACCCGGCTGTCGCCCTCGCCCCCCTGATCGCACGAATGGAAACACTGCGTCCCCCACCGCTGGCCGTCCGCCCGACGCCCGCCCGTCCGCCCGCCCCGCCGGATCACCCGCCCACCGTTCGGTGGGCCGAGGTGGACTGGCTGCCGGCCCACGCCCGCCTGCACCTCGACCCGCCGGCCGGCTGGTACGCGGCGATGAAGCCGGCCCTGGAGATCGGCGGGGCCGTGCTGCTGCTGCCGTTCGCCCTGCTGGCGGTGGCCGCCGCCTGGCTGCTCGTCCGCGCCACCTCCCGCGGGCCGGGGTTCTACACCCAGACCCGCCTGGGGCGGAACGGCGTGCGGTACAGCATCGTCAAGATTCGCACCATGTACGACACCTCGGCGGTGGCCAAGAACATCGAGTGGGCGCGGAAGAACGACCGCCGCATCACCCCGGTGGGCAAGGTTCTCCGGCTGCTGCACATCGACGAGCTGCCGCAGTTGTTCAACGTGCTGAAGGGCGAGATGAGCCTCGTCGGCCCGCGCCCCGAGCGGCCGGAGGTGATCGAGTCGAAGGGCCTCCAGCGGCAGGTGCCCGGCTACGACCTCCGCACCGCCGTGCGGCCCGGCGTCACCGGTTTGGCCCAGGTGCAGCTGCCCGCCGACACCGACGCGACCAGCGTCCGGCACAAAGTGTACTACGATCTGTATTACCTGATGAACCGGTCGCTGTGGCTCGACCTGCGGCTGTGCGCGGCCACCGCGCTGAAGGCGTTCCTCGGCCCGACTTCGCTCCGCCGGCTGCTGTTCCTGCCGACCCGCGAGCAGGTCGTGGCGGAAGTCCTCGCGCTGGTCAATCCGGCCGCCGCCAGCGGCACCGAGACCCCGCCCCCGAAGCCAGCGACGACCACCGCCTGAGTGCCATGACCGAACCGCCGCGGGTGCTTTACCTCACCCACCGGGTGCCGTTCCCGCCGAACAAAGGCGACCGCATCCGCAATTACCACGTCCTCCGCGAACTGGCGAAGCGCGGCCGCGTCTGGCTGGCGTGCCTCGCCGACGGACCGGTGCCCGACGCCACCCGCGCGGCGCTGGCCGGGCTGTGCGAACGGGTCGAGATCGTTCCCGTCAGCGGCAAACGCCGGTGGCTGCGAGCCGGCGGTTCGGCGCTGCTCGGGAGAAGCCTGACCGAAGGCGCGTTCCGCGAGCCGGCCCTGGATGCTGTTGTGGAGGCGTGGGTGCCGGACGCCGACTTCCGCACGGCGGTCGTGTCGGCGTCCAGCCTCGCCCCGTACCTCCGGCGGAACGGCCTGGAGACGCTGCCCGGCGTGGTGGACCTCGTGGACGTGGACTCGCAGAAGTGGTTCGACTTCGCCGCGTCCGCCAAACCGCCGAAACGGTGGCTGTACAAGCTGGAAGGCAAACGGGTCCGAAAGCTGGAACGGACCTTGGCGAAGACGGCGAAAGCGGTCACCATCGTGAGTCGGGCCGAGTGCGACGTGTTCGATTCCTTCACCCGGCCGGGGTGCGGGACGGTCGCCACCAACGGCGTCGATCTGGACTACTTCCGCCCGCTGCCGGAGACGCCGACCGTTCCGGCGTGCGCGTTCGTCGGGGCGATGGACTACCTGCCGAACATCGACGGCGCGGTCTGGTTCGCCCACGACATCTGGCCCCGGATTCGGGCGAAACACCCGACCGCCGAGTTCCGGGTGATCGGCCGCAAGCCCGCGCCGGCGGTGGCGAAGCTGGCCGAGTTGCCCGGCGTGATCGTGACGGGTTCGGTGCCGGACGTGCGGCCGTTCGTGGCGAGCGCGGCCGTGGCGGTCTGCCCGATCCGCATCGCGCGGGGATTGCAGAACAAGGTGCTGGAAGCGATGGCGATGGCGAAACCGACCGTCGCCGCGCCCGCCGCCATTGCCGCGCTGGGGGTGACGGTCGGGACGCATTTGCTCTCGCCGACGACGCCCGACGAGTGGGTCCGCGACGTGTGCGACCTGTTCGACAACCCGGCCCGTGGTGCCGACCTCGGCCGCGCGGCGCGCGAGTATGTGGAAGAACACCACCACTGGGACCGCTGCCTGAAGCCGCTGGTGGATGCGGTGTTCGGATAGCGAACCGGTCGCCGCCGCCCACCGCCGAACCGCTCGCGCCACCGCCCCGGTGGTGTTCGACACGCGCGTCGTCACCGGGTCGGGCGGCGGGCCGGACAAGACCATCCTGAACTCGCCCCGGTTCCTCGAACCGCTCGGCTATTCGATGCTGTGCGGCTACCTGCATCCGCCGGGCGACCCCGGTTACGCGGAGATCGAAAAGAAGGCCGCGAAGTATAACGCGCAGCTGATTTCCATCCCGGATCGCGGGCCGTGGGACTGGCGGGTGATCACGTCCCTGCTCCGCGAGTGCAAGCGGCACAACGTCGCCATCTGGCACGGGCACGACTACAAGACGAACGTCCTCGGCCTGCTGCTGAAGCGGTTCTGGCCGATGCGGCTGGTGACGACCGTCCACGGCTGGGTGCAGCACACCGCCCGCACGCCGCTGTATTACCGCATCGATCAACTGTGCCTGCCGCGATACGAGAAGGTCATTTGCGTGTCGGACGACCTGTACGCGATGAGCCGCAAGGCCGGGGTGAAGGCGGCGAACTGCGTGCTGATCGAGAACGGCATCGACACCGTCGAGTACGCCCGGCGGAGGTCCGTCGCCGAAGCGAAAGCCTCGCTCAGTCTCCCCGCGAACGAGCGGCTGGTCGGTGGCGTCGGCCGGCTGTCGCCGGAGAAGGGGTTCGACCTGCTGATTCGCGCGGTCCACCAGTTGCGGCAATCGGGGCTGTCGGTGCGGGCCGCCATCGTCGGCGAAGGCGACGACCGCCCCCGGCTCGAAGCGCTGGTCGCCGAACTCGGCCTGCGTGGAAACGTGATGTTGCCCGGATGGCAATCGGACGTGCGGGCCTACTTCGAGGCGATGGACGTGTTCTGCCTCAGCAGCCTTCGGGAAGGGTTGCCGAACGTGCTGCTGGAAGCGATGGCCCTGGAAGTGCCGTGCGTCGCCACCCGCATCGCCGGCATCCCGAAGTTGATCGCCGACGGCGCGGACGGGCTGCTGGTGCCCGCCGGCGACCAACCGGCGCTGACGGAAGCGCTCCGGCGGTTGCTGACTTCGGCCGAGGTGCGGGAACGGTTCCGCGCCGCCGGCCGTCGAACCGTCGAGACGCGGTACAGCTTCGCCGGCCGCATGGCCAAGCTCCGCGACCTGTACGACGAGATCCTTTTTGGCGAGCGGGGGGTGTAAGCCCCCTGTTTCTTCGTCCCGCAACAGGGGGCTTACGCCCCCCCTCGCCAAGACCAACGGCCCCGAACCAGGACGCCATGATTCGCCCGATGAGTCCGCCCGCCCCGCCCGCCGTGTCGGTCCACGTCCACGCCGGGCGGTCGCTCGCCGAGCGGCTGCCGGCGCTGGCGCGGTTCGCGCTGCCCGGCGGCCCGGCCCCGCTCAGCCGCCACCCGGCGTGGCTGCCCGTGCTGCGCGACGGCCTCGGCCACGAGGTGTACGCCCTGGAGGCCCGCGCGCCGTCCGGCGCGCCGTGCGGATTCCTGCCACTCGCCTACGTCGGGTCAATGCTGTTCGGCAAGTTCCTCGTGAGTCTGCCGTACCTGAACAGCAACGGCGTCATCGCCGAGTGCCCGGACGTGCAGACGGCACTCGTCTCCCGCGCCGTGGAGCTGGCCGACGAACTGAACGCCAAACACCTGGAACTGAGGCACGAGGCCCCGGTCGAACACCCGGCGTTGAACGGCCGCATGACCAGTAAAGTCCACCTGCGGCTGGCCTTGCCGGACACGGCCGAGAAGCTGTGGAAAGGCTTCGACACCAAGGTCCGCAACCAGATTCGCAAGGGCGAGAAGAACGACTTGACGGTGGCGTGGGGCGGGGAGGAACTGCTGCCGCCATTCTACGCGGTCCTCAGCCACAACATGCGCGATCTGGGCACGCCGGTGTACGGCTTGCCGCTGTTCCGCGCCATCCTGCGGACTTTCCCCGGCGACGCCGAGTTGTGCGTCGTCCGAGCCGGCGACACACCGGCAAGCGCCGCGCTGCTGTTGCACGGGCCGGGGGTGACGGAAGTCCCGACGGCGTCGTCGCTGCGGGAGTTCAATGCGACCTGCGCCAACATGTTCATGTATCGCCATCTCATCGAGCGGGCGGTGTCGCGCCGCCAATCGCTGTTCGACTTCGGGCGGTCCACCGCCGACGGCCCGACGTTCAAGTTCAAGAAGCAGTGGGGCGCGGCGGCTCACCCGGCGACGTGGCAGTACCACTTGCGGGCCGGCGAACTGGGCGAGATGCGGCCGGACAACCCGCGGTACCAGAAGATGATCCGCCTGTGGCAGCGGCTGCCGGTGCGGCTGACGCGGTATCTGGGGCCGGCGATTGTCCGCGGCATCCCGTGATTCCGGCGAGGCCGCAATCCCCGCTTTCGACCGTTAGCACGTGTCGATTTGTTACCATTCCGGCGCGGCCGGGTGGCGGGATTTTATCGATTCGGATTTGCCCCGCTTACGGACTGTGAATTAGAGTTCTCCTGTCGGCGGGTGCCCCCAGCGTCCCCGCCGACACCCCCTCCGGCCCCTCCAGCCGCACCATCCCCCCGCCCGCTCCGCCGACGGAGCGTTCCGCGAAAGTCCGCCTCGAGGTCGGTTCGGCGCGCGCCCCCGCGCCCGACCGCGGAGACGTGTCGATGTCGTTTCACCGCCGTTTGCTGTTGGTCGCTACCGATACCCGGTTCGGCCAACTGATCCAGACGCACACGCACAAGACGTTCCTACTCACCGCCCCGGTGGCGCGGTTCGAGGAGCTGCCGCAGGTGATCCGTCGGGACACCGACGGCGTGCTGCTGTTCCTGGCGTCCGACCCGGCCGACGCCGACCGGATCGACGCCGCCGTCCGCGAGCTGCGGCTCCAGCAGATGCCGGCGCGGCTGGCCGTGCTGTCCACCGACACCTTCACCCAGCCTCGGCGGATCGACGCGCTGGCCCCGTTCCTGGACGCCAACTTCGTCTGGCCCGGCCACCTCCGCGAGTTCAACATGTGGGTGCGAAAGGTGGTGACGCCCGGCCGCCCGTTCCCGGACCCGACCGCCGAGACCGTGGCCGACCGCATCCGCAGCCGGTTGCTGGCGCTGACGCCGTCGCTGGCGGGCATGGCCGAACAGTTGGAGATCGCCGCCACCCACGACGTGACGGTGCTGATCGAAGGCGAGACGGGCACCGGCAAGACGCACCTGGCGCGGCTCATCCACGACTGCTCGCCGCGCGCCGCCAACCGCTTCCTGGTGGTGGGCTGCGGGGCGCTGTCGGGCAACCTGATCGCCAGCGAATTCTTCGGCCACGTGAAGGGCGCGTTCACCGGCGCGGACGTGACCAAAGTGGGCAAGTTCGCGGCCGCCGGCGAGGGGACGCTGCTGCTGGACGAGATCGACACCCTGGCCCTGGACCAGCAGGCGAACTTGCTGCGGGTGATCGAGACCGGCGAGTTCGAGCCGGTCGGCGGCAACGAGACGCAGGTGTGCCAGGCCCGCATTATCGCCGCCACCAACTGGAACCTGGCCGAGGCCGTCGAACGCGGCACCTTCCGCAGCGACCTTTATTACCGGCTGCACGTGCTGTCGTTCCGCCTGCCGCCGCTGCGGGAACGGCCGCAGGACATCCCGCCGCTGGTGCGGGGCATGGTCGCGCGGTACGGCACCAAGTTCGGCAAGCGAATCGTCGCCGTCCACGCCGACGCCATGCGGGCGCTGGAGCTGTTCCCGTGGCCGGGCAACATCCGCCAACTGGAGAACGTCCTCCAGCAGGCGGTGCTGAGCTGCGCCGGGGACGAACTGAGGTTGCCGCACCTGCCGCAGTTGGTGCATAATCTGCAACCCGAGTGCGCCGCCTCGTCCACCGCCGCCCCGCTGGGGTCGCTGGTCCACAACCGCGAGACGACGGAACGGGCGGCCATCCTGCGGGCGCTGGAGAAGGCCGGGTTCAGCCGCACCCGCGCGGCGGCGGCCCTCGGGGTCAGCCGGGTGACGCTGTACAAGAAGATGCGGAAGTACGGCCTGCTGACCAAAGCCGTGCCGGTCGCCGTGGCCGGCGGCGAGTACGTCGGCCGCTGACAGGTTCGCCACTCTCTCTCCCGACCCCACCCCGCGACGGACCGCCGGTGGGGTGCGTTCGTTGACCGCGGTCCGCCATCCCCAGAAGGACGACCGCATGGCCGCCGAACCGGAGCTGCACTACCTGCACAAGCCGGCCGAGGCGCGGCCGCTGCCGCCCGGCGTCGAGTTCCTGACGGTGCAGGAGTTCCTGGCGGACGAACCGGCGTGCAAGCTGTTTTGGGAGCTGATCGACACGCAGTTCCGCACGAGAGGCAAGTTCCTCGCCATCTGGTCCGCCGTGCGGTTCGTGTGCGTCCACCGCGACGGCGACGGCACCCTCGACGGCGCGCTGCTCGTCACGGCCCCGGTCAACTGGCAGATCGACTACGTCGTCGTCCGCCCGGACAGCCGGGGGCAGGGCATCGCCTCGAAGCTGGTGACGGCCACGCTCGGCCAGGCATATTTGCACCGCGCCCCCTACGTCATGCTGACGAGCAAGGAGTCCTTGCGGCCGCTGTACGAGGGGTGCGGGTTCGCGGTCGTGTGGGCGGCGGATGTGGTGGTGTGACGGTTTGGCGAGCCGCGACCGCGAGGGAGTGGCTTCTTCGATTTCCGATGCCGCTCCCTCGCGGTCGCGGCTCGCAAGACCATCTCAGGAGGCTTCCCCATGTGCGGCATCATCGGGTTCACCGGGCGGAATGACGCGGCCGACATCCTGCTCGAAGGTCTCCGCCGGCTGGAGTACCGCGGGTACGACAGCGCCGGCCTCATCACCGGCACCGGCAGCAGCCTGCACCTGCGGCGGAAGGCCGGGCGGATCGCGGAGCTGGCCAAGGCCGTCGCCCACCAGCCGGCCCCCGGCACCTACGGCATCAGCCACACCCGCTGGGCCACCCACGGGGCAGCCACCGACCGCAACGCCCACCCGCACATGTCGGCCGACGGCACCATCGCCGTCGTCCACAACGGGGTGATCGAGAACCACGCCGCCCTGCGGCACCAACTCCGGGCCGACGGCGTCGAGTTCCGAAGCGAGACCGACACCGAGGTGCTGTCGCACCTGATCGCCGCGTACTACGACGGCGACCTGATGCAGGCGGTACGGAAGGCCGTCGAGCTGGTGAAGGGCACCTACGGCATCGCCGTGATGTGCAAGCAGGAGCCGGGGGTGATCGTCGGCGCGCGGCTGGGCAGCCCGCTCGTCATCGGCATCGGCGCGGCCGGCCACTACTTGGCCTCCGACGCCAACGCGCTGGCCGGGTACGCGGACAAGGTGGTCTATTTGGAGGACCGCCAAATCTGCCAACTGGACGCCGAGAGCTGGGTCATCCGCAACCAGGACCTGGACACGGTGGACGTGCCGCTGGAGGACATCAAGCACTTCCTCGGCGACTTCGACTCGGACCTGGGCGAGTATCCGCACTACATGCTGAAGGAGATTTACGAGCAGCCGGAGACGGTGGCGAACGCCATGCGCGGGCGGTTCGAGGCGGACAACAGCACGACGCACTTCGGCGGCCTGAACCTGACCCCGCAACAGCTGCGCGGCACCGAGCGGATCATCATGACCGCGTGCGGCACCAGCTACCACGCCGGCATGGTCGGCGAGTACCTGTTCGAGGAGCTGGCCCGTCTGCCGGTCGAGGTGGAGTACGCCAGCGAATTCCGCTACCGCAACCCGCCCATCGACCGCAACACGCTGGTGTTCGCGCTGACGCAGTCCGGGGAGACGGCCGACACGCTGGCCGCCCTGCGGGAGGCGAAGCGGATGGGGCACACGTCGCTGGCCATCTGCAACGTGGTCGGCAGCACCATCGCCCGCGAGGCGTGCGGCGGGGTGTACCTGCACGCCGGCCCGGAGATCGGCGTCGCGTCCACCAAAGCCTTCACCAGTCAATGCACCGTGCTGGCGATGCTGGCGGTCTACTTCGGCCGCACCCGGCACCTGTCGGCCGCCGCCGGCAGCCGCATCCTGGCCGAACTGCAAGCGCTGCCGGACATCATCCGCCAGACGCTCAAGTGCCACGAGCAGGTGAAGGAGGTGGCCCGCCGGTACGCCGACATGACCAACTGCCTGTACCTCGGCCGCCAGTACCTGTACCCGGCGGCACTGGAAGGGGCCTTGAAACTCAAGGAGATCAGCTACATCCACGCGGAGGGCTACCCGGCCGCCGAGATGAAGCACGGCCCCATCGCGCTGGTGGACCGGCACACGCCGAGCGTGTTCCTGGTGCCGCGCGGCAACGTGTTCGACAAGGTGATGAGCAACATGCAGGAGATCAAGGCGCGGGGCGGGCCGGTGATCGCCGTGTGCGGCGAGCGGGACCGCGAGGTGGAGGAACTGGCCGACGACACCATCACCGTGCCGGACGTGCCGGAGTACCTGCAACCGATCGTGTGCAGCATCCCGCTGCAACTGTTCGCCTACGAAGTGGCGGTGCTGCGCGGGTGCGACGTGGACAAGCCCCGCAACCTCGCCAAGAGCGTGACGGTGGAGTAGGCTGTCGGTATGGAGGAGAACACCGACCACGACCAGTTGTTCAAGACGGTGATCCGGGAGTTCTTCCCGGACTTCCTGCCGCTGTTCTTCGCCGACTTGGCCGCGCAGTTCGACCTGTCGGCCGTCAAGTGGCTGGACAAGGAGCTGTTCGCCAACCCGCCCGACGGCCCGCAACACGTGCTGGACCTCGTCGCCGAGTTGACCACCCTCGGCGGAGACGCGACCACCCTCGCCCTGGTTCACGTCGAAGTCGAGTCGGCCGATTCCGCCACCGACATCGAGAGCCGACTGCCGGACTACTACCACTACCTGCGGCGGACCAAGCGGAAGCCGGTGCGGCCGCTCGTCGTGTTCCTGAAGGTGGGCTTCGACGGCTTGGGCACCCGCGAGATCCACGACCCGCCGGTCGGCCGCGCGGTGGCGACCCACCGGTACGATTACGTCGGCCTGCCGGCGCTGCCGGCCGTGGACTACTTGCGGGGCGACAACTTGGTGGGGGTGGCGCTGTCGGCCCTCATGCGGGTGCCGAAGGGTGGCCGGATCGACGTGGGCGTGGAGGCGCTCCGGCGGATCGGCGACGCGGCCATCTCGGACGGCAAGAAGGCACTCCTCGGCGACTGCGTGGAGACGTACATCGACCTACCGGCCGAGGAACTGACGCGGTTCCACGGTATACTGGAAGCGAACGCCACTGGGAGGGTGAAACCCGTGAACAAGACCCGTGTCCAGATCGCCGAAGAGAAGGCCGCCGAACGCGGACTCCAAGCTGGGATGCAGCGGGGGATCGAGGAGGGGATCGAGAAGGGGATCGAGAAGGGGATCGAGAAGGAGCGAAAGTCGAGCATCTTGAAGGTTCTCGATGCTCGAATCGGTGGGGTGCCGGCGGACATCGCCGAGAAGGTCGGGGCGATGACCGACCCGACGGCGCTCGACAGCCTGCTCGTCGCCGCGTGCAGGGCGGATTCGTTCGACCAGTTCCGCTCCACCGCCGGCTGGTGAGGCCACCGACTCGCGGACCCCGGCTCGCCGATTCCCCGTGCGAGTCGGTACGCGGTCGATGCGCGCCCATCCGCCGCCTACAATGCATGAGCGTTGTTGACTGCCGGTCGCCACCCTCGACCGCGCACGCCCCGGACGGCCGGGACACCCCTGACCCCGGTCCCCCGTGACTTCCTCCGCTCCGCCCATGCCGACAGTCGTCCCGGTCAGCCCGGCGTGGTATCGCGCCGCCCGCATCGGCCTCGCGCTGGGGCCGCTGATCGCGGTCCACCTCGCGCTGCTCGCCATCCCGTTCGTCGAGTTCACCGTCTGGTCGGTGGTGGCGATCTTCGTCGGCACGCGGATCACCGGCCTGGGCATCACGGCCGGGTTCCACCGCTACTTCTCGCACCGCGCGTTCAAGACCTCGCGGGGGTTCCAGTTCCTGCTCGCGGCGGCCGGCTGCACGGCGCTCCAGAAGGGGCCGCTCTGGTGGGTGATCCACCACCGCCTGCACCACAAGCACTCGGACACCGCCGCCGACCCGCATTCCCCGGTCGTGGACGGGTTCTGGTACGGGCACTGCGGCTGGCTGTTCACCCGCGACCTGATGCACCCGGACGCGCGGGTCGTCCACGACCTGACGAAGTTCCCCGAACTGGTCTGGCTGGACCGGCTGTGGATGATCCCCGGCCTGCTGCTGGCGGCGGCGGCCTACGCCATCCTGGGCTGGAACGGGCTGCTCTACGGCTTTTGCGCGAGCGTCGTGCTGACGTTCCAGGTGACGTTCGCGGTGAACTCGGTCGGCCACCTGTTCGGGCGGCAGCGATTCGACACCGGCGAGGGCAGCCGGAACAACCTCGTCCTCGGCTACTTGGCGATGGGCGACGGGTGGCACAACAACCACCACCGCGCCCCGTACTCGGCGCGGCACGGGTTCGCCTGGTACGAGTTCGACATGAGCTACCTGTTCATCCGGTCGCTCGCCCTCGTCGGCCTAGTCTGGGACGTGAAAGTGCCGCCGGCGGAGCTGCTCGCCGGCCGCCCCACGGCAGAACCGCACGCGGAACCAGAAGTGGCCGACGCCGGGCCACCGACGGCACGGGCCATCGCCGATCGTCGCCGCGCGGCGACGACGGCCCATCGCCAGGGGTGACAGGCGAGCGCAGCTCATGGAACCCCTGGAAAGCGATTCCGCTCCGCCGTCGGCTGGTGACACCCATGACCGTCTCGCTTCCCACCGTTGCCGTTCGCGGGGTGTGCCCGCACGACTGCCCCGACACCTGCGGGCTGGTCACCACCGTGGACACCGCCACCGGCCGCGCCGTCGGGTTCAAGGGCGATCCGGATCACCCGTTCACGCAGGGCTTCCTCTGCCAGAAGGTGGCGAATTACCTCGACCGCGTGTACCACCCGGAGCGGCTGAAGCACCCCCTACGGCGGGTCGGGAAGAAGGGCGAAGGGAAGTTCGAGCGGATCACCTGGGACGCCGCCGTCCGCGAAATCGGCGAGCGATTCAAGGCCATCGCCGCCGGCCCGCACGGCCCGCAGGCGATCCTGCCGTACAGCTACGCCGGCACGATGGGCAAGCTCCAGTATTCGAGCCTGGATCGCGCCTTCTTCCACAAGCTCGGCGCGTCGCTGCTGGATCGCACCATCTGCGCCACGGCCGGCGCGGTCGGGTGCGACATCACCCTCGGCACCCGCGCGGCTATCGACCCGGAGTCGGTCGTCCACGCCCGCTACATTGTCAACTGGGGGTCGAACACGAAGGTGACGAACAGTCACCTGTGGGTGCTGATGCACGAGGCGAGGCGGCGCGGCGCGAAGATCGTGACGGTGGACCCGCACCGCAGCAAGACGGCCGAGGCGTCCGACTGGTGGCTGCCGGTCCGCCCCGGCACCGACGCCGCCCTCGCCCTGGGCGTCATGCACGTCCTCTTCCGCGATGGCCTGGAAGACCGCGACTACCTGGCGAAGTACTGCCTCGGCGCGGACGAGTTGAAGGCGTGGGTGATGGCCGAGTATTCGCCGGAAGCCGTCTCGCGCATCACGGGACTGCCGGTCGCGGACATCGAGCGGTTCGCCCGCGAGTACGGCACGGCGGGGTCCACTTTCGGTGGGCCGGCGTTCCTGCGGATCAACTACGGGATGCAGCGGCACGGCGGCGGGGCGATGGCGATTCGTACCGTCTGCTGCCTGCCGGCGATTACCGGCGACTGGCGGCACGTCGGCGGCGGGGCGCTGCTCAGCACGAGCAAACTGTACCCGTTCGACGAGCAGTTCCTGACGCGGCCGGACCTCATCCCGCCCGGCACCCGCACCGTCAACATGACGCAACTGGCCGAGGCGTTGACCGGCGAACTCCCCGGCCCGCCGGTGCAGGCGCTGTACGTCTACAACAGCAACCCCGCCGCCATCGCCCCGGATCAGTCGCGGGTGCTGAAGGGGCTGGGGCGCGAAGACCTGTTCACCGTCGTCCACGAGCAGTTCCAGACGGACACCGCCGACTACGCCGACATCCTGCTGCCCGCGACCACGCAGCTCGAACACTTCGACATCCACAACAGCTACGGCCACCTGTACGTTCAGGTGAACCACCCCGCCATCGCCCCGCTGGCGGAGGCCAAGTCGAACACCGAGGTGTTCCGCTCGCTGGCAGTGGAAATGGGCTTCGCGGACGCCATGTTCCGGATGAGCGACGAGGAGCTGGCTCGCCGCTCGTGGAACCAGCCGAACCAACCGAGCTTCGACTCCCTCCTCACGTCCGGCCCGCTGCGGCTGAACCTGTCGAAGGACTGGTTGCCGTTCGCGGAAGGCAACTTCCCCACGCCGTCCGGCAAGTGCGAGTTCTACTCGCCGCGCGAGGCCGCCGCCGGCCGCGACCCGCTGCCGCACTACATCCCGCCGCACGAAGACCCGCAGAC
>JAYTTN010000740.1:0-13384 GCA_043745295.1 Fimbriiglobus sp.
CGCACGAGGCGACCTCTCCCCCACGTCGTGGGGCGAGAGGTGGAGGCACCCGGCTTTCCGGTCGCCCAGTTCCCCGCCTGTGCCTTACCCCGGCTTGGCCCCGTTCGCCTTGAACAGGAACGCCAGGATCGCGGCGACGGCGGCGTACAGCTCCTGCGGGATTTCCTGGTCGATCTTCAGCGCACTCAGGACTTGCACGAGTGCCTTGTCCTCCCGCACCGGGACGGCGTTCGCGCGGGCGGCTTGCAGGATGCGATCCGCCAGCGCGCCGCGGCCCTTGGCCACGACCGTCGGGACGCCGCCCCCTTTCGGGTCGTACTTCAGCGCGACGGCGCGCTTGCGGGTGTCCTCGGCCACGGTCACGCCCTCGCGTCGATGACGGATGTGGAGACCGGCACGCCGGCGGTCATGGCCGCGCCTCGCTGGCGCTGGCGGTCGGTCAGGTCGGCGGTGGACCGCACGTCGAGCAGCACGTCCGTGAACCCGCTTCGTTTCAGGTCGATTTGCAACGCGGGCAGCTCCCCGCGCACGCGATCGCGGACGGCCGCCCGTTCCAAATACAGCACCGCGCGGAACTGGCTGCCGTTCAACCCGGCGTCGATCCACGTGTCGCCGAGGTCCGACAGCGGGACGTGCATCAACATTCGGAACGGCCGCGCGCCGGTCTCGGCCGGGTCGCGGTCGGGCTGCTCCGGCTCGACGGCGAGGTGGAGCGTCCGCCAGTGCGGGCCGTCGGGGAACGGCACCTGCAACACGAGCGGGCCGCCGGACTGTTGGGACAGCACGTTCGACGCCTGTTGGTGTTCGATGCCGTCCAGGGTCGCCTTCGCCGCCGGGAATTGCGAGTGGGCGAGGGCCGGCACCGCGTCGAACAGCTTCAGCAACCCGCCCTTCAGGTCGCGCGGCCCCGGTCCGTCGCCGCCATCGGTTTGCCGCGCCAGCTTCGCCTCGTACTGCTGGCCGCCGTCCTCGACGAGCGTTCGCAACTCGTCCGCGGTCGGTGGGCGCGGCGTGTCGGGGAGCAGCGTCCGCACCGTTTCACGAAGTTCGGTCGCGGCGCGCACGACAGCCGGTTTCGCGGCGAGGGGCGGCGGTAACTGTTCGAGTTCCCGCACCAGCTTCGGCAGCGCCACCGCGACCGGCGGCGGGCGATCCTGCTTGAGGATCGCGGCGACGACGGCGGTCGTGACCTGCGGCGTGTCGGCGACGGGGGCCGGGATCAGCCGCACCCCTTGCGGCGTTCGCACGACCTGCGCGATCACCTTCGCGCCCGGCGTCAGCGGCTCCTGGGACTCGGCGGGCACCGGTGCCCGGCCATCGACCCGAACCTGGGGCACGCCGTCGCGGGTGGGCGGCAGCACTTCCACCACGGACAGTTGCGGTGGCGCGGCGGCCTTCTGCGGAACGGACGGAGCGGCTACGGGTATCCGCGTTGCGGTCGTCGCCTTCGGTGCGGCGGATCGCTCGGAGACGGCGGGCGACGAGCCGGTTGCCGGCTGGCCGGTTCGGGACTTCGGCGCGGGCGGTGGTTGGACTTGGCCGGGCGCGAGCGGAATCGGCAGCGTCGCGGTTCGCACCGGCACGTTCGGCGCGACGGCGACCGGTGGCGCGGGCGGGGGCGGGACCGGGGCGATGGCCGTCGTCGGGCGGTTCGGCGCGGCAACCGGGGCCGACGTGGGCGATACCGTGCCGTCGGTGGCGCGCGGGGCGGCAGTTGCGGGACGGGACTCGACCGGCGCGACGGCGAACGGGGCCACCTGGACGAGAACTGCGGGCGTGGCCTGTGGCGGCTTCGCCTGGGCGACGACCACCGGTGCGGCTGGCGCGGCGGGGGTCGGGGCCGTCGGGTTCGGGTTCGCCACCGGAGTCGGCGGGATGACGACGGCTTCGATCCCTCTCGGCGTCACCCGCACGGCCAACTCGGTGCCGGGCGTCAGGCTCGGCTGCGCGCGAACCGTCACCGGCTGACCGTTCAGCGAGACCTCGGCCTTCCCGTCCGCCACGGCCGTCACCGTCGCGCGAACGACGCTTCCCGTGGGGATGGCGGTCACGTCGCCGGCCAGCAACTTCAACGTCAGAACGCCCGCCGCCTGCTGCGGAGTGTTGCCAATCAAGCTCAGGACGGCGGCGGGTTGCATAGGTCATCCGGCCGACCGAGGCGCTGGCGGGTACGGCGGCAGTCGCTTCAACAGCGCCTCGATGTTGATGCCCGGCGGCGGGACGTACCCGTCCGGCAGGGGCGTGCCGTAGTACGCGCGGCGGCGGATCATCCAGAACAGGGTGCGCTCCGGCGTGTCTGGAGGCTTCGGCAGGTTCGGGTCGTTTCGCCCCTCCTGCTCGACGAGGGGAAGATCCTCGCTGACGAACTCGGCGATCATGACGTGCCTCCGGTGGTGGTTTCCAGCAGTCGAAGGCGACAGTGGGCGATCGGCTCATCCCCGGCGTACAACACGACTTCGTACCCGCCGGGTTCTGGAAAGACGACATCCACCAGCGAGCGTAACGGCGTACCGAACGGCGGTCAACCGATCCGGGATGCGCAAGCGGTTGACCGTCTGCCACACGGTTTCGGCGGCCACCAACTCCACCACTTCCACCCGCATCGGCATCTCGCCGGAGCCGTCCGAGAGAACGGCGTACAAGGCGAACTTCTTCGGCGCGGTCGGGAAGGCATCGGACTTCAGCGTCGTGAACTGGTTCACGAGCGTGACGTTCTTCGATTTGTCATCGACGATGTACAACTCGCACACCGTCAACCCCTGCGCGGTCGGCACCTCGAACATCGGTCAGCCTCCGGACGGATTTGCCACCGGTCACTTCATCCACTTGCCGGCGAAGGCGAGGAACGTCTTCCAGTCGTCGGCATTCATCTCGTGCTTGCCGGCGCGGACCCAGTATCCCAGGCGGCTGTCGGCCAGCTTGCCGACCTCCGGCATCTTGGCGGCCTCCACCCCCTTCACGCCAAGCAGCTCGTACACCGGCGTGGCCCGCTTCATCATGTCGAACTGGCCGGACGGGTTGGCCCACTGGTCGTCGGCCGCGTTCGAGTACAGCACCGGCCGCGGGGCGCACAGGGCGAGCAGCGAATGCTGATCGAACGGCAGCTTGTCCGGGTCGTCGTTGAACCCCTTGAAGGTGGTGCTGAACCAGTGCGGAAACGCGGTGTTGATCCGCTTCACGCCCTCGGCCTTCGGGTCGTCGTGCCGGCTCGGGCCGGTGCCCCCGCAGCCCGCCTGGTGGGGGAAGACGCACGCGATGCGGTCGTCGAACGCGCCGGCCAGAAGCGCGCACTTGCCGAGCCGCGAGTGCCCGACGACGGCGATCCGCTTCGGGTCGAACGTCTTGTCCGCCGCAACGAAATCGACCGTCCGGTGAACGCCCCACGCCCACAGCATGACGGTCGCGGTCTGGTCCGGCGGCAGCGGCCCCGCCGTCGGCGGGATGATGTGCGGGGCGAGCGGCCCCCATCGATTCGGGCGGTCCTCCTGGATGTCCCCGCCGTAGCACGTCACCACCGCGTACCCGGCCTTCACGATGTCCGCCAGCGGCCACGCCGTCGCCTTCCCGCGGCCGTCGGCGGTCGCCTTGAAGTCCCTCGCGCCGAACTGCTTGTCGTACATCCACCCGCCGGGGATGCGAACCCGCTCGTCGGCCGCGAGCGTGTGGTTGCCGCTGAAGTTCAGCCCGACGAACACCGGCGCGCCCGCCTTCGGTCGCGCGTTCGGCACCGCGATGAGCAGGTGGATCGGCGGGCAGTCCTTGACGCCGAGGGAGAGTTCGACTTCCTTCAAGGTGCCGGTGCCGCCGAACGCTTTGGCGTCCTCGAACAGCACCTTCGCCGACAGCTTCGTCTTCGTCTCCGGGTAGCGGCCGTACATGTACTGTTGGAACAGCTCGGCCAGTTCCGGCTTCCGCTTCTTCGTCCAGTCGTTGGCGGTGGCGACCTTCGTGCCGTCGGTCATCGCCAGCGGGTCGGGGTAGGCGAACGCCTTCGGCGGGTCGGCGGCCACGGTGGGAACGGTCACGGCGAACACTCCGAGCAGAGAGAGCAGGAATCGCATGGGAGGGAACCTCGTTGGGGAGCCACGACCGCTAAGGCGTGGCGAGAGGGGGATGCGAAGGCGAACGGAGTAGAACACGGAAGCGTGCCGGGACCGAGAAGAAAACCGCCCTCGCAGCCGGCGTTCAGCCGATGACCAACTCGTCTGGTGCGGCTTGCAGGCCGGCGTCCTCGCGGGCGGTGCGGAGGAAGGCGACAAGTTGCGCCTTCACCGGCTCGAACCACGCCGGGTCGTTGTCCGGAAACAGGGTCACGGTCCAGGTGCGGAACTTCTCGCCCCGGCCACCGATCTCCACCCACTGCACGGCTCGACAGCCGTAGAAGAAGTTGACGAACCGCCGGACGAGCCGTTGCCAGTCGTCCACTTCCCGAGGGTCGAACTGGACCGGCAGCCGGAGGTTGGGCAGTTCGACCGGAGCGGCTGTCAGAACAGTTGCAGTGGTACGGAACGATATCTGGTCCGTGTCTTTCGCGATGTTGCAGATGATGCACAGCGTTTGCAGGTTGTCGAGTTCCGATCCGCCGCCGAAGTAGTACGACCGGATGTGATCCGACCGGAGCTGTCGGACGGTGCCCCGGAATCCACAGCACTGACAAGTGTTGGAGTCCCGCGCGAACATCGCCTCCTTCATCGCCTCGGTCGGTTCGCGGGCTGGAATCATCTCCGGCGTCTTCACCTTGACTGGGGGTGCGACGGCAAGGGTGCCGGGCCGTCGGGCGAGAAGCAGCCGGTTCACGCAGCCGTCGTACTGCGACTTGAACCGCTCGTATTTGTGGTACAGGACTCCCCAGAAGCGATCCGCTCGCGCGAACTCCGCACGGAGCGCGTCGTCCTCCGCCCAGCGGTCGAGGCGGGCCTCGAGCAGTCCCGTGGCGATCTCGTCGAGGTCGTGCGAATCGCGGGCGGTGAACGGGAACCACGCCGGGGGTCGCCCGTCGTTCTGGGCCATGTGCCGCGCCACCGCCAAGATGTCCACCGACCACTGACCCACGGTCTCATCCGCGGCAGCGAAGCACTTGATCTCCAACGCCTCGACGCGGTCGCGGACGGTTTCGTATCGGAGCGACTCGGCCATGAACGGTTCGAGCGCGGCCGAGTCGAGCGCGGCGAACAGCTTCCGGTACGGCTCCTCGTCCGAGTCGAACACGAGGACCAGATTGTCCACCGTTTCCACGTCGTCGGTGCCTTGAACCACCGCCTCGTAGGTGACGTGGTACCATCCGGCCGGGAGCGACGACCGGTACGGCCCGGAGTTGACGTTCACGCCGGAGTCCATCTGCCGCGCCAGCCGCTCGACGAGTTCGATGGAGATGAGCTGAATCGGCGGCCGCTCGTACACCACCGTCCGCGAATCGACGGCTTCGCCGAATTGGAACTGGCCGAACCCGGCCCACGCGATGCGGTGCCGCCAGTTGTCGAAGAACGACACGATGAACGCCCGTTCGGTGCCACCGAACCGCGGCCCCCGGAGCGCCCGCCCGACCATCTGCGTGAGGAGGATTTGGCTCGTCGTCTGGCGGGTGAGGAACACCGACTGCGCGTCGGGGATGTCCGTCCCCTCCGTGAGCATCCGGATGTTCACCAGCACGTCGAGTTCGTGGGCGCGGAACTGCCGCAGCACTTCGCGGTTCTGGTCTACGGTTTGGCCGTTGCGGGCGGCGGCCGTTCCCGCTCCGCCGCCCTTGTGGGAGAACACGGCACCGGCGCGAACGCCACGGGCGATCAGCATCTCGCGCAGCGCGACGCACTGCATCCAGCGGTCGGCGAAGATGATCGTCCGCCCGTACTTGCCGCGGTTGGCCGCGTAGTGCCCGGCGATCCGCTCGTTCCGCCCCTGATTCTCCGCCAGCAGCGTGACGACTTCCTCCGGCAAGTCGCGGTTCGTCCGCACCCACTCCTGGTACTGGCCGTCGTCGAAGCCCGGCGCGAAGTCCGTCGGCAGTTCCTCGAACACCGGCTGTGCCAGCACTTTGGACGCGATCAACTCGCTCGCCGTCACCTCGTGCAGAATCCCCTGCGGGAACAGTTTGATGAACCACCCCCGCTGACGTTCTTCGAGGTACGTCGGCGTCGCCGTCAGGCCGAGGATTCGGGTCAGCGGGAACCGCTCCCTCAACCCGATCAGCAGTTTCCGGTAGCTCGGCGCGGGCGAGTGGTGCGCCTCGTCGAACACGATGAACAGGCGACCGCCCGACGCGGCGAGAAACGCTTCGATGGCGGGGTGCTGGGCGGCGACGGCACGGCAAACGGTCTGCAACGTGGCGACCACGATGTCGTCCGTCGGACGGATCGAGTGGACCGGGAAATGCCCCGGCGTGCCGGAGACGACTCGAAGGTGGAGCGACTTGCGGCCCGGTTGGATGACGCCGATCAAGCGATCTACGGTGTGGGCGGCTTGTTCCAGAAGGTGATGCGTGTGCGCGAGCCAGAGGACTTTGACTGGCGCGGCGGCGTCGGACAGTGGATGACGACACATGAAGTGAACGGCCGTGTACGTCTTCCCACCACCCGTCGGCAGCACCAGCACGCCACCGTTCGGGTCGTCGTGCCGGCGCGCGTACCACGCGGCGAGTTTGGCGAGTGCTTCCGTCTGATGTTCGGCGGGCGGTTGCGGAGCTTCGCCCGGTGAACTGTCGGCGAGGTCGTACTCGCGGTACCACTCGCTCGGCGTCGCTGTGTCGCTCATCGGTCGCGTCTCCGAACAGGGCACGAATCTGTCGAAGATTGTACGGACCGATGACCCGTTACTTCTTCTGCGCCTCGTGCCAGGCGCGCCAGGCGGCGGCGGCGGCCAGCTTGGCGTCGTCGTCCGCGCCGGGGGGCGGGCCGAAGTCCACCCCGCTCAGGCTTTTCAGGGCGGCCCGCGCGGCGCGGCCGACCGGGTCGGAGGCGTCGGCGAGGCGGTCGATCAGGTCGGGCACCAGCGGCTTCGCCTCCTTCATGGCGACCGCCAGGCACGCGCCGCGGCGGAGTTCGGCGTCGGCGTCGTTCAGCATCGTCTTCAGGGTGCCGGCCGTCATGCGGGTGAGCCGCTCGGCCAGCGCCTCGCGGGCCTGCTTCCGCTTGTCGCCGTCCGTCTTCGCACACACAAGCGCCAGCGCTCGGCTCCACTTGCCGCCCTTCGTGTCGCGGGCCTGTTCCAGCTTCTGCTGCCAGTCGTCCTTCGCGTCCAGGATGGCGGCGGCGGCCTTCTCGGCCTCGGCCACTTCGGTCGGCATCACCACCGTCGGCAGGGTGAAACCGCTGCCGGTGGCGGGCGGGGCGGGCTTCACCGGCGGGTCTTCGGGCTTCGAGCCGCCCGTTTTCGGCGGGTCTTTCGGCGGCGGGGCGAGCAGCGGCGGGGCGTTGCTGCCGCGGAGTTCGGTGTTGCCGGGGTCTTTCGTCCCTTTGATGCGACCGGACAAGTCCCGCACGAGGTTCGACTTCGTGAGGAACAGCACGGCGAAGGAGGTGTTCACCTCCGCCCCGTACTGGGTGTCGTTCCACGACCCGTCGGCCAGCTGGGCCGGCAGGAGCAGGCCGACCCCGTACTCGTACCAGTTCACCCCGCCGATGGTGTCCAGCGAGTAGGCGACGGCCATCCGCTCCATCGACCAGAGCAGGTAGTACGAATTGCCGAGGCCGACGAACGCGCCGAGCGGGTTGCCCTGTTTCCCGCCTTTCGCGGCTTGGAGGAACTGCCCGAAGCTGGTCAGTGCCGCTTGCACCGACTTCGGCAGGTTGGCCGGCGGCTTGCCGTCGTCCTTCGCTTTCGGGGCGGCCTTCGGCCGATTCGGGTCGTTCGGGTTGCTGAACGGGTCGTCGTCCTTCTTCTTCGCGTCGGCCGGCTTGCCGTCGTCCTTCTTCTCGGCCACCAGCTTCGTGTCGCGGGCACCGGCCCCGAGCGCCAGGCCGAGCAGCCCGGCGCACGTCATCGCCGGGGTGGACCCGCTGATCATGCCCGCCATGCCGTTCGGGAAGGTGTACCCCCATCCGCCGTCGCGGGGGTTCTGGGACGACAGGAACCGCTTCTCGACGACGGCGAAGGCGTCCTTCCCCGGCACCCCGTTGCGGCACGCCACCCACAGGGCGATCATGCCGAACTGGGTGTTCGAGTTGTCGTCCCCGCCGTTCGACCGGCCACGGGCACGGAGCGCCTGGCCGACGGCGGTGGCCACCTTCTCGACTTCCGAGTGCAGTTTGCCGGCGCGGGCCGGCGGCTTGGCCGGATCGCCGGGCTTGCCGCCGGGAGGCTTGGGCTGGACCGGTTCGCCGACCAGTTCGCGGTCCTGAAGCGCCTTCTGAAGGCGGGCCAGCTCGTTCGCATCCAGCTCCTCCCAGGTCAAATACCCCCACCCGCCGTTGGCGTTCATGCCGGCATACAGGCGGACGCCGAGCATCTGGATGGTGGGCACGTCGGCCGGATCGCCGAGGCGGTCGAGGAACAGCACCGCCAGCGCGACGGGGTACGTCTGGGTCTGGGCGAGGGCGTCACCGCGAATCTGTTGGATGACGGCTTTCATGGCCGGGTCGGCGGGCGGGATGCCGGCCTCCAGCATGGCCAGGCCCATCAGCGACAGCTCGCCGTTGCCGTGGACGAAGTTCTGCGGCCCGGCGATTCCTTGGGCGACCCGCTTCTTGAAGTAGTCGGCGGCCTTCGCCACGGCCTCGTCCACTTTGGGTTGCTCGGCGGCGAGGGCCGGCACAGCCGCGACCAGCAGCGCGACGGGAACCAGATGCTTCCACATGACGAGAACCCTCGGAACGGTGGGCGGTCGAACGAAATGTTACGAGTCACTTTACCATCAACTCGACGGGAACGAGGTGGTTAATCATGGAACTCCGGCGGTCGGGGTCGCGCTGGTCGGGCTGGGCGTTTCCGCGCGCGTCCGTGCAGCGGGCGAGGACGGGGACTGGGCCGGGGCGGGCGAACGTCTGTTCCAGTTCCCAGAACGTCCACGCCAGCGGGTCGGGCTGCGGGTTCACTTTCGCCGGGATCCAGGTCTTGCCGCCGTCCACGCTCACGTCCACCTTGCCGACCTTGTTCTCGCCGGCCCACGCCGCCCCGAACAGGCGGACGGGCTGGCCCGCCACCGCTGGGCCGGTCGGCGAGGCGAGGACCGCCTTCGGCTGCACGGCCGTCACCGGCGTGAGCTGCGGCAGACCGCCGTCCCGCCGCGCGAAGTAGCTGTAGTCGAAGGTCTGCCAGAACCCCTGATACGGCTTGTCGGTGACGACGATCCGCGTCAGCCATTTCACCGCCGCCATGCCGTACCACCCGCCGACGACGGCGCGGAGCGGGAACCCGTGGTGTGCCGGCAGGTCGGCGTCGTTCATCGCGTAGGCGAGCAGCGTGTCGGCCTTGCGGGCCTTCTCGATGGGGATGCCCCGGTCGAAGTTCACCGGGCCGGGGCTGGCGGGGTCGGCGTTGATCGGCCCCTTGTCGGCCCCCACAAGGATGACATCCGCCGCGCCCGCCTTCGGCTTCGCCCGATCCAGCAGCTCCGCGAGCGGCACGCCAGTCCACTGTGCGGTGCCGACGCCGCCGAACGCCCACTGCAACCCGCGCACCTGCGGCACCAAGAAGACGCGGCCGTTGCCGGCACATTCCAGGGTGATCGCCTTGGACACGGCGGGCAGCTTCTTCAATTCGTCCAGGGTGAACTCGACCGGCGTCTCGACGTGGCCTTCGATGCGCAGCGTCCACGTCTTGGCGTCGATCTTGGGCACGGCGAAGTGGCTGCGGACGAAGTGGCGGTCGGTCGGCGTGAGCGGGCCGTCGAGGGCTGTCAGCGGCATCTCGATGTTTCGCGGCTCGTGCATCCGCACGGTCATGCCGGGGAACTCGACCGGCTTCGGCGGATCGACGCCGGCGGCGCGGCCGGCGAGGAACGGCACGGCGGCCAGCGGGGCGGAGCGGAAAAGGTCGCGGCGGGAGAGCGGCGGCATGGCGGGGACTCGGGGCGTTCGGTTCGCGGGCGGGTAGTAAGAGGGTAACGTCTGGGCACAGCGGGACACAAGGTGCGTTGCAGTCGGATTCGGTTCGGAACGGGTGCGCTTCACGCCGCGAACCGCCGCAGGAACTCCAGGCTGTCCCGCGCGGTGGCCACGGCGTCGTGGCTGTGGCGGCTCAGCTCCACCGACGCCATGCCGGTGAAGCTGATTTCTTTGAGGGCCGCGAACACGTCGGCGAAATCGACCACACCCTCGCCGAACTTCAGGTGGTCGTGGACGCCAGGCTTCATGTCGTCGAGGTGGACGTTCCACAGCCAGTCCTTCCACCGGCGGATGTGGTCGCCGACCGGCGTCTCGTTCAGGCAGACGAGGTGGCCCACGTCCAGCGTCAGCCCGAAGGCCGGGTGATTCACCTTCGCGTGCAATTCGGCGAACTTGTCCATCGTGTCGATGAACATGCCCGGCTCCGGCTCGAACGCGAGGCGGACGTTCTTGTCCTCCGCGGCGTCGGCGAGTTCGCGGCAGCGGTCGGCCAAACGGTCCATCAACGCGGCCGGCGCGACACCGATGCCGAGCGGCGTTCCCGACCAGAGGCTGACGACACCGGCCCGGAGCGAGACGGCCAAGTCGATGCAGGCCCGCAAAAAATCCATCCGCACTTCCGCCGCCTCCTCGCCATCGAGCAACGTCGGCTGGTGCTTGTGTCGCGGGTTGAGGAGGAACCGGGCACCGGTTTCGATGACGCACGCTCGCCGCTGCCGGATGTCCCGGTCCAGGCTCCGCCACGTCGCCATTACCTGCGCCTCGAAGTCGGCGGCCGTCGGGTCGAGGTGGTTCACGTCCGGCGTCAGCGCGACGCCGCCGTAGCCGAGGTCGGCGAGGATGTCGATGGCGTCGGCCAGCCGGTGGTGGGCGAAGCCGTTGGTATTGTAACCCAGGATCATGCCGGCACCGCCAGCAGGGATTCGAGCATGGCCACCAGCGCGCCGAGCAGCTTGTCGGGCGACTTGGTGGCGAACTCGTTCTTGTCGTAGGTGAGGGTCGTCCCCTCCAGTTTCATGAGCCGCCACAGCCCGCCCGTGGTGACGCCGCCGTACACGAACGGCCGATCCCTCTTCTCGCGGCGGTTGAACCGCTGAAGCCCGACCATCCCCGCGATGCACTGGCCGTAGCCGTCCATCAAGTCGTCCTTCTTCGCCTCGATCACGACCACCTGCGGGGCGCGCGGGATCGGCAGTTGCTGGCCCAAACCGAGGAGGAAGTCGCAGTACCCGCTCAGCTTGGCCGGTTCGTCCGCGACGAACTCGCTCCCGGAGTACATGTTCACGCGGTCCTCGTACCGCGCCCACAACTCGACCAGGAGCGGCGCGATGAGGTATTCGGACTTCGCCTTCTCGTTGAGGTTGCCGACCGCCAGCCGCGCATACCGCGCTGCCATCGCAAGGTACTCCGGCGTCGGCGCGACCGGCGGCACGCCGCCGAACAGGTCGGCCGTTGTTTCCGTCAAACCGAAGTGCGCGACCACGTCCGGATACTCGAAGTCTCGGAACGCCATGTTGGGTCTCCTCCGCGGGATGCCGTCATTCTATCCGACCGTCACCCACCGCTGCTGTCGGTGGCTGGCCAGGATCGCCTCGCACAGTCGTATTTCGCGGTGGCCGTCGGCGAAGGTGGCGAAGGGCGGCGGGGAGGTGTCGCCAAGAATCGCCGCGTACACGGCCTTGTAAAGCTGCTTGAAGGTGTCCGGGAAGCCCTCGGCGTGCCCGCCGGGGTAGTCGCTGAACCGCCGCGCGTCCGGGGAAAGGAGCGCCGGGTCGCGGCGGACCAGCTCGTTCCCGCGGCCGCGATGCCCGACGTGCAACTCGTCCGGCCGCTCGCTGTCCCAGGCGAACGCCGCCTTGCTGCCGGCGATGTCGAACCGCAGTTGGTTCTTCCGCCCGGCCGTCACTTGGGATACGGTCAGCGTGCCCCGCGCGCCGCCCCGAAAGCGGATGAGGATCGAGCCGCAGTCCTCGGTGTCGATGGAAACCGGAACGGTTTCCCGTTTGCCGCCGGCGGAGCCGGTGAACGTCTCGCTGCCGCCGGTCGCCCGATGGCGGATCGCGTGGACGGTCTGGAGGTCGGCGAAGACGGCTTCCACTTCCAACCCCGTGACGAAGCAGACGGTGTTCAGCCAGTGCGTGCCGATGTCGGCGACCGCCCGCAGCGGCCCGCCGTGTTCGGCCAGCACCCGCCAGTTGAAGTCGGTGTCGCGGAGCAGCCAGTCTTGCAGGTACGACCCGCACACGTGCAGCACGTCGCCGAGTTCGCCGGCCCGCAGCCGCGCCCGCATGTCCAGCACCAGCGGGTAGAACCGCACGTTGTAGTTCACCGCCGCGACGACGTTCGCCACCGAAGCGAGGATCACCAACTCGGCGGTCTCGGCGGTCGTCATGGCCAGCGGCTTCTCGCAGACGACGTGCTTGCCGGCTTCGAGGACGCGCTTGGTTTGGGCGAAGTGGTCGCGGTTCGGCGACGCGATGTGAACAACATCGACGGCCGGATCGCCCAGCAGTTCGTCGAGGTCGGCATACCCGCGCGGGATCGCCATCACCTCGGCCGCCGCGCGGGATTTCTCCGGCGTCGAACCCAGCACGCCGACGACGCGGTGCCCCAACCGCCGAATCGCCTCGACGTGAACGGGGCCGATGAACCCGGTGCCGATGACCGCCGCGCCGAGGGTGCGCATGAGAGGAACGTGTGTGTGAGGATCGGTGTGCCGGTTCCCCGCTCGCAAGCTCGCGGCGACGACAAGTCACCTCGTCGTCGCCGCGAGCTTGCGAGCGGATACGCACCGTTATAGCTGCACCTTGCTCCCGTGCCCCGCGCCCGTAATCTTCCCTGCGGTGTTGGTCCCCTCACGTCTGGTGGAGATGTCGCATGTTTCGCAGCCTGTTGGCGGTGGCGGTGGTGGCCGGTTTGGCCGTCGCGGCGGACGAGAAGAAGGACGACAAGGCGGTGCTGAAAGGCACCTGGACGAAGGAGGTCAACGGCGTCACCATCGAACTGAAGTTCCCGAAGGACGGGGAGCTGGTGGTCGCCGCCGCCGCCGGCGACAACGGCGTCACGGTGGACTGCAAGTACACGGTCGAGAAGGACGGCACGATCAAGGCGACGGTCAAGGGCACCAAGGAGACGGGCAGCTTCCCGCAGAAGCCGAAGGACGGGGCCGAGTTCAGCTTCAAGATCAAGATCGATGGCAAGACGGCCAAGTTGAGCAACTTCGAGTCCAAGGATTTGGAGGGGGCGAACGAAGTGATGGAAGGCGAGTACAGCAGCAAGGAGAAGTGAGCGGCCACATGGCAGATTTCGGCGAACCCGGCCCGCAAGGGCCGTGGGTGTTTAGACTC
>JAYTTN010000741.1:0-3563 GCA_043745295.1 Fimbriiglobus sp.
GGTCGCGGCTCGCAAGAACCCCCGGTATCCCAATGAACACGAACTTGAAGATCGGCCTGGCCCTCGCGCTGCTGGTGGCGGCGGTGATCGGTGCCACGGTCATCACCCAGTTCTCGGAAGGCGAGCCGGACAAGGCGCTGGCGGGGCCGGCCGGGGACGGGTTCAAGGGGGGGATGCCGCTGTCGTTCAAGGACGCCAACCTGTACTACGACCCGAAGGCCGACGGGTACGCCATGCGGGAGTTCCCCGGCTACTTCGAGGTGAACAAGGAGGTCCACTGGGCCACCTACCTGCTCCGCAACGCGAACCCGGTGCCGGTGAAGCTGACCGCCCGCTACCGGAGCTGCGTGGCCTGCTCGCAGGTGCGGCTGGCCGTCCTGACCGCCGACGAGAGTCGGCTGATGCGGCGGGACGTGGGCGTGGCCGCCGCCGTCGGCGGGCTGGTGCCCGACCCGGAGACGGCCCTCCACCGCCGCGCCGACGCCGGCGACCTGACGTGGCAGCCGATGGACTTCGACAAGCCGGACCAGCAGTTGACGGTGCCCGCCGCCGCCGACCCGGACACCCCGACGTGGTGCGCCCTGCAACTCGGCTTCGAGGTGAAGCAGAACGGCCCGAAGACGCTGGAGGCCCAGATGGGGATGCAGGCCGAGGGCATGAGAACCCCGGCGGTGCAGTCGTTCACCGTCTCCTTCCTGGGCGACTCGGCTCAGCGGGTGTCGCCCAGCCTCTACGACTTCGGCGTGATCGGCGAGAGGGGCGAGCCGAAGCCGGTCGAGTTGTACTACTGGTCCACCACCCGCCCGCAGTCCGCCTTCGCCCCGCCGAAGGTGGGCGGGCTGGACGGCGACCCGTTCTTCGCCGTGTCGCCCCCGCTCCCGCTCTCGGCAGCGGAGTTGGAACTCCTCGCCCGCCGCGCCTCGTCCGACAAGATGGCCGTGCGGGCGCGGGGCGGGTACAAGTTCACCGTCACCCTCCGCCGCGACAACCCGACCCCGACCGGCCCCCGCGAACTGGACATCGGCCCGGTGGATCGCAACATCACCGTGGGTGCGTCGGACGGCAGCACCAGCGGGCAGACGGTGCAACTGTCCGCCAGCGTCACCGGCCTCGTCGCCCTGGTGGACAGCGACGCGGTGAACCTCGGCGACTTCCGCGGCGTCGTCGGGACCGAGAAGGAGTTCAAGCTGACCAGCGGGCGGCTCGACCTCGATTTGGAGCCGGCGAACGACGGCACCGGCGTGGCCCGCGACCGCAACCCGCCCGGCGTGACCGTGGCCGCCGTCGGCAAGCCGGTCGTGGAGAACGGCCTGAAGCGGTGGACGTTCAAGGCGACGGTCGCCCCGAACGCCTTCGGCGCGTCGGTCAACGGCCCGCTGCTGGTGTTCCGCGCGGCGGCCACCGGCCAGATGGTCCGCTTCCCGCTGAAGGGCACCGCCAACGCCCGGTGACTGGCGGAGACGGTTTTGTTAGCCCGCCGCGCCAGCAAGGGGCGTGTCGCGTCGCACGGCCGGTCACCGCTGGCCCCACTTGTGGTCTGCCCCTTGCTGGCGCGGCGGGCTAACAAGATGGCCCCGTCCGGCTTCCTGTTGCCCTCGCGGGCCGGCGCGGTTTCGGGTATCTCGGAAGGATGACCGCCACACCCCGACTCGGAGGATTCCCCGTGTCCGAGCCTTCGCCGAATACCCCCGCCCGTCCGTTCGCCCGGTTCCTCGCGCCGCTGGCCGCCGTCGCGCTGGTCCTCACTTGTCTCGCCGTCGCCACCGGCTTCTGGTGGTCGAACCGCGCCGGCCGCACTCCCGACCCGCAGGCCGAGCAGCCGAAGGCCACGCTTCCCGGTAGCGCGAAGGTGGACGGCCAGCCAACGTTCGCCGACTGGCCGAAGGCCGCGCCCGACCTCGTCCTCGTCGTCAGCGGCCAGACCTACGGCTACCTCCAGCCGTGCGGGTGCAGCCGGCCGCAGCAGGGCGGGCTGGAGCGGCGGTACAACTTCATCCAGCAGTTGAAGGCGAAGGGGTGGCACGTGGTCGGCCTGGACGTGGGCGACATCGTGCCGAAGCCGCCCGCCGGCGACGAACTGGCGGTGCCGGCCGAACAGAACTTCAAGAAGTACGAGTACGCCCTGAAGGCGTACAAGGAGATGGGGTACGCGGCCGTCGGCGTCGGCGAGTACGACTACAAGAAGGACCTGTTCCAGTTGCTGCCACGGTACGCCCTGAACCACCCGGACCAGCCGCCCTTCCTGCTGTCCGGGAACGTGGTCGGGGTCGAACGCGACCAGGCCGGGAAGGTGACGAAGACAACAACCCGCGCCAAATACTTCGGCACGGTGGACGGCAAACCCGACGGCCGCGACGCGGTCGCCGCCGGCGTGGTCGTCGTCGAGAAGGGCAAGTTGCCGTTCGGCGTCGTCGGGCTGACCGCCCCGTCGGTCGCCGACGCCATCACCGGCGGGGACAAACCGAAGGGGCCGTACCACTTCGAGGAGTACGGCAAGCACCTGACGGCGGCGCTGAAGGTGTTCGGCGATCACCCGGCCAAGCCGGAACTGAACGTGCTGCTGCTCCAGGGGAACAGCACCGAGGCGCAGCAGGCGGCGCAGGACTTCCCCGGCGTCCAACTGATCGCCAGCCTGACCGACTCGTCCGAACCGCCCGGCGTGCCGATGGAGAACGAGCAGACCAAGCAACTCGTCATCCAGGTCGGGCACAAGGGCCGGTACGTCGGCGTCGTCGGCGTGTACAAGACGCCGAAGGGGTTCGACTTCAAGTACCAACTGGTGGCGCTCGGCGAGGAGTACCTGACCCCGGCCAATCCGGACGCGGAGAAGGCGAACAAGGTGCTGCAGCTGCTGGAGGAGTACGCGAAGGACGTGAAGGACAGCGACCTGCTCAAGCAGTACACGAAGGACCGGCCGCTGCACCCGGCCCAGATCAACCACCCGAAGGCGAACCTGACCTACATCGGCTCGGCGGCGTGCGCCAAGTGCCACGCCAAGGAGTACGAGGTGTGGAGCGGGCACAAGCACTCGCACGCCTACGAGGCGCTGGAGAAGCTGGCCAAGCGGCCGGGGTTGCAGAACTTCAACGGCGAGTGCCTGGCCTGCCACACCACCGGGTTCCGCCACCAGACCGGGTTCGAGAGCGTGGCGAAGACGCCGACGCTGCTGAACAACGGGTGCGAGAACTGCCACGGCCCCGGCAGCGGGCACGCCGCCAACGACAAGGACAAAGGCCTGCTGGCGGCGATGATGCCGTGGCGGCTGAACGCCGACGACAAGCTGCCGCCGAAGGCCGTGCTGGAGAAGTACGGCAACCTGTCCGAAGTGGAGCGGGCCAAGGACGCCACCATGCCGGCGGCCACGAAGCAGTTGGTGAACGTGCGAATCGCCGCCCTGTGCATGAGGTGCCACGACGGCGACAACGACCCGAAGTTCGACCCGTGGACGTACCTGCCGAAGGTCTACCACAGCAACATGAAGGCCGCCGGCCTGCCCGGCGGTGCGAAGTGAGGTTTCTTGCGAGCCGCGACCGCGAGGGAGTGGCACCTTCGATTCCAGTTGC
>JAYTTN010000742.1:0-3558 GCA_043745295.1 Fimbriiglobus sp.
CCGCGCTCATCATCGCCGTCGCGATCCTGGGGTCGGTGATGGTCTTCGCCGACACCGGCAACTTGCTCTTCATCGCCTACGGCGTCGCCCTCTGCGGCATCGGTATGCTCACCCTCACCGGCGACACCATCAGCATGGACGTCTTCGGACCCATCGCCGACAACGCCAACGGTATCGGCGAGATGGCCTTCAACCGCGACGAACACGCCAAGGCGCTCGACCCGACCCACCCCGAGTATATCGTTGAAGCCGACCTCAAAGCGATGCGGCAAACCCTCTCCGACCTCGACGCCGTGGGGAACACCACCAAGGCCATCACCAAGGGGATCGCCATCGGCTCGGCCGTGATCGCGGCCGTGTCGCTGTTCGCCAGTTTCATCGCGGTGCTGGTGACGGGGGCGGAAGAAAAGATCGGCCAACTCACCCTCGACGACTTCAAACGCGGCTCCGCGAACCTCACGGTGGCCGACCCCTACGTGTTCATCGGCATGTTGATCGGCGCGGCGGTGCCGTTCCTGTTCAGCAGCATGACGATCCGGGCCGTCGGCCGCGCCGCGTTCCTGATCGTCAACGAGTGCCGCAAGCAGTTCCGCGACCCGGAGATCTGGAGCGGGTCGCGGAAGCCGGACTACGGCCGCGTGGTGGACATCTGCACGGGCACCGCGCAGAAGGAGTTGATCGGCCCCGGCCTGCTGGCCATCGGCACGCCGCTGGTGGTCGGCTTCCTGCTGGGGCCGTACGCGCTGGGCGGGTTCCTGGCGGGGATGATCGTGGTCGGCCAGCTCCTGGCGGTGTTCATGTCGAACGCCGGCGGCGCGTGGGACAACGCCAAGAAGATGGTCGAGGACGAACCCCGCACCGCGTTCGGCGGCAAGGGGAGCGACAAGCACAAGGCGAGCGTGACCGGCGACACCGTCGGCGACCCGCTCAAGGACACCGCCGGCCCGGCCATCAACCCGCTCATCAAGGTGATGAACATGGTCAGCCTGCTGGCGCTGCCGCTGGTCATCCGGTACAACGTGAAGGACGGCACCGAGGGGTGGACCATCGGGGCGGCGGTGATCGCCGTCGCCGGGCTGGCGGTGGCGTGGGCGTGGTGGCAGTCCAAGCGGGAGAGCGCCGACGCCATCGCCATGGACGCCGAACTGACCGGCGAAGCCAAGGCCGCCGAGGGGAAGTAGCCCCGGCGGACTGCCCTACCGTCGTCCGTCGCCCTCGGCTAGAAAACGGCTGGGGGAAGGCCCGCGCGTTCGTGCGGTCGCCCCACCGAGGGCGGGTCATGAGCACGGTGTCCGAGTTCAAGGCGTTCATTCTGCGCGGGAACGTGGTGGACCTGGCGGTCGGCGTGGTCATCGGCGGGGCGTTCGGCAGCATCGTCGCGTCGCTGGTGAAGGACATCTTCATGCCCGTCATCGGGCTGCTGACGGGCGGATTCGACATTTCCGGCCTCACCGTCGGCTACAAGGACGCCCAACTCGGCGTCGGCAACTTCTTCCAAACGGTCATCAACTTCGTCATCATCGGGTTCTGCCTTTTCCTGGTGGTGAAGGGGGTGAACCTGATGAAAAAGAAGGAGGAGGCGAAGCTGGTCGAGCCGACCGCTACCGAGAAGCTGCTGGCCGAGATCCGCGACGAGTTGAAGGCGGGCGTACCCGCCGGGGGACGCGGCAGGGTGTAGGTCGCGGTCGAGTTCCCCGTAGGGGAACGAGGCCCGACAGCCCGAAACGTGTCCAAAGATGTCGGGCCTCCCCGGCCTTCGGCCGGCTCGACCGCGACCTACGCAAGCCGGTCGGCTCACTTCCTCTCGTCCTTCTTCACCTGGGCCTTCTCCAACTCCTGGATTCGCTTCTCCAACTTCTCGATCCGCTCCAGCGCGTCCTGAAATTGCTGGGCGGCGTTCGGTCGGGCCGGGAGCGGGAACGGCGGCGGGGCCACCGGGACGCCGGGGTTGAACGGGTTCGCCCCGGCTGCCGGCAGCGCGGCGACCTTCTCCTTCAGCACGTCCGCCGCCTTCGCGTCCTTGTCCCGCTCGAACGTGTACAGGTAGCCGGACACGCCGGGCACGGTCTTCAGTTCGGTCGGCCGAACCGCCGTGGTTCGCGGCGTGATCGGCAGTGCCACCTTGAGGGTGTCGTCCGTCCGCTCGAACACGCCGCCGGTCGATTCGCCTTTGTACAGGCCGGCGGTGACGGCCATGTCCAGCGTCTTCTTCTCGGCGTCCAGTTTGACCGTGCCGGCGAAGTTGCGGAAGTAGAAGTCGTTGCCGGCGATGACGAGGGTGTGCGTGCTTTTCACCGAGGCGGTGAGCGGGGTCTCCTTGCCGCGCGACTCGCGGGCCTTGAGAATCCACACGCCGTCGAATTTGGCCTCGGCCTTGACGGGGGCTTTCGGCACCGGCGCGGCGAGTGCCAGGGTGAGAACGAGCAGCGGCGTCATCGGCGGGCACTCCGGGCGGCGCGGGAAAGGATTACCCGGATTGAACCGCGCCGGCGGGAACAGGGCAAGTGCCGTCCCCTGATCGGCTGGGAGTTTTTTTTGAAATTCCGTCCACTTTACTTGACAAAACCAAAAACGGAACGCATATACTGTTAGGTCCATCGCCGGGCGGGAATCGGCCCCGCCCGGTCGCCCTGCCGGCTCACTTGTCGGCCGGCAGCACCGTCACCGGCACGTCCACGGTGGCCGTCTTCTTGGTCAGCTTGTCCGTCACCGTCAGGCGGACGGCGAACTTGCCCGGCCGGGTGAACGGCACCGGATACCGCATCGAGTACGTCGAGTCCTTCTCGTCCACGCCGTCCTTGACTTCCCACACGGCGGCCGCGTCGGTGGTCGGCTTGCCGTTCTCCACCGGCACCATCTCGAACACCAGCTCCGGCTGCTTCTTGACCTTGTCCTTCTCGAACCCGACGGCCGAGAAGTGCAGGAAGATGGACCCGCCGACGACGCCGGTGGTGGCCGCCGGCAGCCGCCCCTGGTGGTCGGCGCTGGCGTACACGGCGACGATGCCGAAGTCGGCCTTCCGGACGGTGAACTTCTGGTCGAACGACTTGCTCGCCTTGTTCGCCGCCGCCGCGTTGTCGGTGACGGTCATCTTCAGCGTGTACTCGCCCGGCGGCAGGTCCAGGCCGGCCGTCACGAACGTGTAGCCGGGCAGTTTGCCGCCGCCGAGCGGGGCCTGGTCCACCCGGTTCACCGCGTCCGGCTTGAACGTCGACTTGCCGGCCTTGTCGATCACCTCCTGCTGCATCGTGTACGTCACCTTGCCGTCCTTGGCGATGGTGATGCCGTCGATGTCGAACCGCACGCACAGCACGTCGCCGGGCAGGAGCGCGGTGTCGGCCCGCACCGGGCCGAGGATGCCGTAGGTGGAGGCGATGTTGACGAGGGACAGGCCGCCGCCCTGCGCGGGGGCGGCCATCAGGGTGGCCAGGACGAGCGGGGTGAACATGGCGCGGGGTTCCTGGGGGGAAGCGGGGACGGCGGGACAGGACTCCTAACGCCGGTATTGTCGGTTTCGTTGCGCCGACGGCCAGCGATTCCGCCCTTCTTGCGAGCCGC
>JAYTTN010000743.1:0-3557 GCA_043745295.1 Fimbriiglobus sp.
CGACGCCGAGGCGGGCGTCGGCCGGGTGGCGGCCGACGCCGCAGGCGAAGCGGGTGAAGTACGCGCGGGCGACGGTGATCGGGCCGAGGGCGGTCGCGACCGTGCGCGGGGCGTGCCCCTCGTGGCGGAGGCGGTGGGTGCAGTCGCAAGTTCGCGCGACCCCCCCTTTTTCACCGCCTCGTCGGCGGTGTGCTGGGCCATCGATTGCAGGACGTCGAGCAGGAAGTCCTTGCCGCGCGTGAGGAGCAGCCCCTCGCAGCGGTCGAGGACGCGGCCGTGCGGGGCAGCCCCGGCGGTCGATTCGACCTTCCGGGCCAGTGCCAGCGCTTGTTCGACGACGAGGCGCTGGAAGACGGTATCGGGAACGCCGTCCATGGTGGCATCCTGCCGGAGGGAAAACACCGTTGTCCCCCATCCCGCCCAAAAGTGCCAGGGAACTTTGGCGCACCCCTGACAGCCCAGCGGGGAGAGGTCGAAGCCGAAGAGCGCGTCCGGCCGCGCAAAATGGACACCGTCAACGGGTGCGTGTATTGGGGCGGGGCGCGCTCGGTGCTGCCTCGCGGCAAACCAGTTCAGTCGTTCCGCGTGTCGCTCTCGACGCGGCCGTCGCGGAGGCGGACCACCCGGCGGGCGTGTTCGGCGATGTCGTTCTCGTGCGTCACCATGATGATCGTCTTGCCGGCCCGGTTCAACTCCGTCAGCATGGCCATGATCTCCACGCTCGTGCGGCTGTCCAGGTTGCCCGTCGGCTCGTCGGCCAGGATGACCGACGGGTCGTTCACCAGACTGCGGGCGATGGCCACCCGCTGCTGCTGACCGCCGGACAGTTGCAGCGGGCGGTGGTCGAGGCGGTCGCCGAGGCCGACCATCGCGGCCAGCGCCTCGCACCGCCGCTTGCTCTCGGCCCCGAGCCGCACCCCCTGGTACACCAGCGGCAGCTCGATGTTCTCCACCACCGTGTACTGCGGCAGCAGGTTGTACGCCTGGAAGATGAAGCCGAGGTAGCTGCTGCGGACCTCGGACAGCTCGTCGTCGCTGAGCGTGGCCACGTCGCGGTCGCGGAGGTAGTAGTGCCCGCCGGTCGGCCGGTCGAGGCAGCCGAGGATGTTCATCAGCGTGGACTTGCCCGACCCGGACGGCCCCATGAGCGCCACGAAGTCGCCCTCCTCGAACTGGAGGTTCAGCCCCTTGAGGACCGGTACCGCCACGTCCCCCATGAAGTAGTCCTTCAGCAGATCGACGACTTCGACGATGGCGGCCATGGCATTTCTCTGGGCGAGCGGGGGGCGTCAGCCCCCCGTTATTGGATGCTTCCCGAAGAAACAGGGGGCTGACGCCCCCCGCTCGCCCAGAAACCTCCGGCTCTTGCGTGGTTCAGTTTATCCGCCGCACGGTGCTGCGGACCACCCGGCGCGAATAAGCTGACCGGACCCGGATCGTTCCCCGCCGCTGTCACCGCCATGACCGCACCCGCCGCCGCCCCGTCCCCCCGCTGGGTCGCGTTCGCCGTCGCGCTGTTCCTGACGGGCGCGGCGTGGACGGCCGTCGATATCGCCCTCGACCCGACGCCGACGGTGCCGAAGTTGCGGCACCGCGCCATCCTCGACTCGGCGTACTTCGCCTTCGCCCTGTGGGTCGGGGCGGTGGTGCTGATGCTCCGCGCGCCGGTGGCGGAATGGGTCGGGCCGACCGGGGCCGTGCGGGTGGCGCGGTGGTGCTGGGGACTGGGCGCGGTGACGTTTTGGGTTCACGTCGCGGTCGCCTTCCACTTCGCGCACCGGTGGAGCCACGCCAACGGCGTCCGCCACGTCGAGGAAACCTCCGGCTTCGGGCCGGGGCTGTTCGTGTCCTACTTCTTCACGCTGCTCTGGGCGGTGGACGCCGGTTGGTGGGTGTTGAAGCCGGCGAGTTACGCGACCCGTCCGAAGTGGCTGGGCGCGGCGATCCACGGGTTCATGGCGTTCATCGTGCTGAACGGCACAGTGGTGTTCGGCCACCCGCCGATGCGGGAGGTGTCCGCCGGCGTGTTCGCGGTGCTGGCCGTGGTACTGGGGCTGCGGCTTTCGGGGCGAACGGCGGGCGCGCGGGCGTAACCCATCCGGGCGACGACGCGGTGACGGCATCCCAATACCGACGGACGGAAACCGACATGTCGCACGCCGCGTTCCTGAACTCCATCCGCGAGAACCCGGACGCCGACCTGCCGCGGCTAGTGTACGCCGACTGGCTGGACGAGAACGGCGACCCGGCCCGCGCCGAGTTCATCCGCGTGCAGTGCGCACTGGCGACGCGGCCCGACCACGACCCGCTGTACCGCGAACTGGAAGACCGCGAACACGAACTGCTCTGCGAACACGAACCCGCTTGGGCCGGCGAGTTGCCGAAGCACGCCACCGAATGGGAGTGGCGACGGGGGTTCGTGGATGACGTGACGCTACGGTTGGACGATCACTCGCGGTGGGATGACGTCGTTGGTAGCCACCCCGTGACGGGGTTAACAGTTGAAAGCTCTGGTGATTTCGCTGTGCCCTGGACGGCGTGGCTAGGGCACTCCAAATTCCTTTCACTACTCCGGCGATTAGACCTCTCGCACATTACGCGAGTCGGAATCGCCGACGCCGTCACCGAGCATTTCACCCGCCTGCCGAATCTCACCGCCGTTACCGACTGGAACCTCGTAGGTGCTTATCGCCTCGATTGGATCGACGGACTTCTCGCCGAATCGCCCCACACCGATCGGCTGACGCGGCTCTCACTTTCCGACCCCGGCTGGTTCTTCCACGATGAGTCGGACGAGGACGCTCGGCTGGACACGTCACGCTTCAACGCGGCGCTGGCAAACAGCCAACTCTGCTCACTGTCCCTGCACGGTTGCGATGTGAGCGGCGATGAGCTTCGCGAACTCCTCGGTACCGATTGGTCGAAACCGCTGACGCACCTGGACATCTCCGGCAACCCGCTCGCGCCGGATGCGTACCGGGCGTTCGCCGGCGCGCTTCCGGAGATGCGATTGCAATCGCTGGACGTGTCCGGCACGCCGCTGGCCGGGATTTCGCTGGAGCCGCTGCTCGACACCCGCGCGACGGAATCGCTCGCCAAGCTGGAGATGAACGGCTGCGGGTCGGCGCGGCGGAACATGGAGGTGCTGAGCCGGTCGCGGTTCTGGACGCAGGCGACGGAACTGCGTGCCCACAGCGGCACCATCCCGGCCAGCACCCTCGAACCGCTGTGCGGGTCGTCCGGCCCGCCGGCGCTGCGGCTGCTCGACTTGGCCGACAACTACCTCCGCACCGAAGGCGTGCGGATGCTCTGCGACGCGCCGTGGAGCGAGCCGCTGACCTGGCTGGCCCTCAGCCGCAACTACCTCGACGACGACAGTTGCCGGGTGCTGGCGAACTCGCGGCTTCGCAACCTGCGAACGCTGCACCTCGCGCACAACAATCTCCGGCAAGACCGCTCCGACGGCGAAGTCATCACCGACATCGGGGTGAGCTGGCTGACCGATTCGCCGGTGCTGGCGAACCTACGGCTGCTGACACTCAACTCCACCGGCATCT
>JAYTTN010000744.1:0-13334 GCA_043745295.1 Fimbriiglobus sp.
CGGCGAGTACGGCTCCGGCCGGCTGACGTGGACGTTCGAGGAGGACAAGGTGCTGGGCACCATCGAGGCGAACGTGATGGGCGTCGAGGTCGAGCTGAAGACGGAAGCCGAGTTCTCGCTCAGCGGCAACGGCACCATCTACGGCATCGTCACCGGCGCCGAAGTGACGCACCTGAAGGTCGGCGGCGCGGCGCTGGGCGAAGGAGTCGCGGAGTACGCCAAGTTCGTCAAGTTGGCCGAACCGCTCATCAACGAGATGCTCACCGACCTGCCGTTCAGCTACCAGTTCCGCCTGAGCGGGGACAAGTTGACCATCCTGAATTACCGCACCCTGCTGGCCGGGCCGAACCCGCTGAGCAAGGTCGGCGGCCTCCTCGGCGGCGGCGGGGAGAGCGGCCTCGGCGTGCTGATGTACTTCCAGGCGCTCGGCGTGGCGATGGAAGGCACGTACACGGCCGGCGACGCCGATCCCCGCGAGCGGCCGAAGGCCAAGCCGCTCATCCGCAAGCCGATCGGCAAGAAGACGACTCTCGTGCTGCCGCTCAAGTGGCGGGCGGCCGCCTACGCCGCCGCGCCTGTCGCGCCCGCCCCCGGCGATTTGCAGGGCGCGGGCGTCGGTGCGCTGGTCGGCCATCCGGCCACGCCCGGTGAGCTGGTGGGAGCCGCCGTCGGCGGGCCGCCCGCACCCGGTGCCCGGATGGACGCGCTGCTGAACCAGTCCGAGACGCACGGCCTGACACCTCCGAACGCCCTGCGTCGGTTCTGGTTCAACAACTCGCCGAGCCACCGGACGCCGGAGCGCATCCACGGCGGCATCACCGACGCGCCGTAAGGCCGTGGCGGGGAAATAGCCTACCGGAAAGCCGGGTGCCTCCACCTCTCGCCCCACGGCGTGGGGGCGAGGTCGCCTCGTGCGCCGCACGAGGCGGGTGAGGGGGCTTTCCTTCTTCCCCGGTTGCGCCCCCTCACCCGGACCGGCGACGCCGTTCCGACCTCTCCCCCACTACCGTGGGGGAGAGGTTCACCAGAGGCCAATCCCATAGCCTGTTCCACTGCTGGGAGTCTTCCACCCCGCTACTGCCTAAACCCCAGAACCGCCACCGTCTCCACATTCCCTACCCTCCCTCGCCCACCGCGCCATGAACGAACTCGGCCTCCAGCCGTTCCTCATCCTATCGGCGTTCCTCTTCGCCTGCGGCATCCTCTGCTTCGCCACGAAGCGGAACGCCATCGGGCTGCTGATGGGCGTGGAGTTGGTACTGAATTCGGCGAACATCAACCTCGTGGCGGCGGCCCGGTTCGTGCCGTCGCTGAAGATCGACGGGCAGGTGTTCGCCGTGCTGGTGATCGTCCTGGCGGCGGCCGAGGCGGCGGTGGCGCTGGCCATCTTCCTGAACTTCTACAACAACCAGGCGACCGTCAACGTGGACGACGGCTCCGAGCTGCGCGGGTAACCCGACGGGAGGGCGATCGATGGAAATCCTTGTCGCGGTATCGACGGTCGTGACGTTGCTGACGCTGGTCGTTTGCGCCAACCTGTCGTCGCGGCTATCCCAGGTGCAACGGCAGTTGAACCAACTGCTGCGGTTCCACGGTGTCGCGCCGGCGGCGGGCGAACTGTCCGAGCGGGTGAAGGAACTGGCCCTCGACCCGGCGCGAAAAATCGAGGCGATCAAGGCATTTCGCGAGGAGACGGGGGCCGGTCTGGCCGAGGCGAAGGCGGCCATCGAAACTCACGCCCGAAGCCATCAGGGTTGATCTGTCGCCATGCTCGACTTCACCGCACATCCCGGTCGGGCGTTCGTGGCGGCCACCCTGTTGCCGCTGGTGCCCGTGGTGCTGCTCCTGCTCGCCGGGACCGTCCGCAACCTGACACGCGCCCATCGGAGCGCCGGCGGCTGGAAGGCGTCCGTCTACTGGCTGCTCGGCGGCGATCAGCCGCTGAAGTTCGGCGGCTACCTCGGCGTCGCGGCCGTCCTGGGATCGGCCGCGCTCGCCGGGTGGGGGACGGTGCAGTTCTTCGCGGACGCGGGTACGCTCTCAACCGCTCAACTCGAAGCGAAGTGGGCCGAGCGCACCGAGTGGGTCCGCATCGGCGCGGCGAAGGCCGACCGACCCGCGATGGCGTTGGAGGTCGGCTACCGCATCGACCGCCTGACGGCCCTCATGGTCAGCATGGTGACGGGCATCGGCTCGCTCATCTTCATCTTCGCGCTCGGGTACATGTCGGGCGAGACGGCGGAGAAGGTCGAGGACCACGACAGCCACACCCACCGGCGCGGCCGATTCGGACGGTTCTACCTGTACCTGTGCCTGTTCGTCTTCAGCATGTTGAACCTGCTCATCGCGGACAACCTGTTCCAGGTGTTCGTCAGTTGGGAGCTGGTCGGCGTCTGCTCGTTCTTCCTCATCGGCTTCTACTACGAGAAGCGGTCGGCGTGCCTGGCGGCGAACAAGGCGTTCATCGTGAACCGCGTCGGCGACGCCGGGTTCCTCGTCGGCATCGCCATCGCCTTCGCCACCTTCGGCACGCTGAACTTCCAGGAACTGAACGCGAAGTTCGCCGACGGCAAACCGGACGCGGTGGCCAACGGCGTGTGGATCGCCATGGGACTGGGCCTCTTCCTGGGGTGCGTCGGCAAGTCGGCGCAGGTGCCGCTGCAAACGTGGCTGCCGGACGCGATGGAGGGGCCGACGCCGGTGTCGGCCCTCATCCACGCCGCGACGATGGTGGCGGCGGGCGTGTACCTCGTCGGCCGCTGCTACCCGCTGTTCGCGCCGGAGGTGCTGCTGACCGTCGCCTACTGCGGGCTGGTCACGCTGTTCATTAGCGCGATGACGGCGCTCGTGATGACCGACATCAAGCGTGTCCTGGCGTACAGCACTTGCAGCCAACTCGGATTCATGATGCTCGCCCTCGGCGTCGGCGGGTGGACGGCCGGGCTGTTCCACCTGCTGACGCACGCCTTCTTCAAAGCCCTGCTGTTCCTGTGTGCCGGCAGCGTCATTCGCGGCTGCCACCACGAGCAGGACCTCCGCAAGATGGGCGGCCTGCGGCGGAAGATGCCCGTCACCGCGTTCGCGATGCTCGTCGGCGTGCTGGCCATCGCCGGAGCGCCGTTCTTCAGCGGATGGTACAGCAAGGACATGATCCTGTCCTCGGCACTCGGTTACGGCCTCGCACATCAGCACCACATGGTCCTGTTCGTCGTCCCGCTGTTCACCGCCGGGCTGACCGCCTTTTACATGTTCCGCCTGTGGTTCCTGGCCTTCGCGGGCACACCCCGCGACCACCACGTCCACGATCGCGCGCGCGAATCGCCATTCGTGATGACGCTGCCTCTGATCCTGCTGGCGGTGTGCAGCGTCGGAATCGCGTGGGGATGGCCGCTGTGGGACGCCGAGGCGAGCGAGCTGGGGCATCTGATTCACGCCGGCGAACCGACGACGACGATCGCTGCCATCATCGAGGCGCGAGAACTGGCCGAGAAACACCACCTGTGGGCCGGCGGTTTGGCGCTGCTCGCGGCGGGCATCGGGTTCGCCATCGCCTGGAGCAAGTACGCCCGCCGCGCGCCCAGTGCCGCGCAGTTGAAGGAACCGACGGGCGTGCTGGCCGAGCGGTGGTACTTCGACCGCGTGTACGACGCCGTGTTCGTGCGGGGCACCGCGAACACCGCCCGCGCGTCGGCCGCGTTCGACAAGGCCGCACCCGACAGCAACCGGCCGACTTTGGACAACGCTTTCAACGCCCTGGCGGGTGGCGCGACCGCGACCGGAAAGCAACTCGGCCGCGCCCAGACCGGCCGCGTGCGCGGGTACGTCCTCGCGATGGCCTTGACGCTGCTCGCCGCGCTGGGGATCCTGACGGCGCTGACGCGGTGACAGGACGACTGTCCAATAAGAGGAACGCGGACGACGCGGATTTCAGCGCGGATCAACGCGGATGAAGACAGGAAGAGATTTGGTGAAGAATGAAATCAATCAATCTCTGTTTCTGATCCTCTTCATCCGCGCTGAAATCCGCGTCATCCGCGTCCCTCTTCTTGATATCTCCCCAGGACATTCCCGGCATGTTCGAATTCCTGCTCGACCCGACGCAACGGGAACTGGACCTGTTCCAACTCACCCTGCTGGTGTTCCTGCCGGCGGCGGTCGGACTGCTGATTCTGGCCGTACCATCCCGGTGGAAGGAGGTGGCCCGGTGGCTGGCCGTGTTCGGCACCGCCGGCACGCTGACGGTCGCCCTCTGTACGCTCGTCGATTACCACCGCTTGCTCGACTCGTATTCCGACCGCACCACCCGCAGCTTCTACCACCCGAACACCCGCCTCGACGCCCGCGCCGACGCGCAGCTCGCCGCCGCCAGCGCCGCCATTCCGAAGCCGCGTCTCAGCGACGACCTGCTCACCCGCCGCGCGTGGGTGTCCAAGTTCGACGTGGACTACGCCCTCGGCGTGGACGGCATCAACCTGGCGCTCGTGCTGCTGACGGCTGTCGTCATGCTGCTGGCGGTGGTCGCGTCGTGGAAGATCGAGACGAACTTGCGCGGCTACCTGGCGCTGCTGTTGTTCCTCGAAACCGGCGTGATCGGCGCGTTCCTGTCGCTCGACCTGTTCGTCTTCTTCGTCTTCTACGAAGTCATGCTGCTGCCCATGTACTTCCTCATCGGGCTGTGGGGCGGCGGCCGGCGGAAGTACGCGGCCATCAAGTTCGTGCTGTACACGCTGACCGGCAGCGTCGGGCTGTTGGCGGCGCTGTTCGCCCTGCACTCGGTGGATGTCCGCGACTTCGTGCCACAAGACGTGGTGGCGAACCGCGCCCGCGAGTTGCAGCGCGGGGGTTCGGGCCTGTCCGCCGAATCGGCGCGGGAGAAGGCCGACGTTCACACCTTCGATTTCGTCACGCTCTCGAAGGTCGGCCGGGCGGTCATGTTGGTCCAAAGCGACCAGGAAGCGCGGCTGAACGGCACCGGCCCGGACGCGGTGAACCTGTTCGCCCCCGGCGTCAACCGCATTGAGGCCCTCGCCCGGTTGAAGGCGCAGGCGGTCTGCACGCCGACGTTCCAGTACGTCGTGTTCGCGCTGCTGTTCTTCGGCTTCGCGGTGAAGATTCCCATCGTCCCGCTGCACTCCTGGCTGCCCGACGCGCACGTCGAAGCGCCGACGCCGATCTCGATGATCCTGGCCGGGGTGCTGCTGAAGCTCGGCGGCTACGGGTTGCTGCGGTTCGCCTTCCCGCTCTGCCCGTGGGCGGCGGCGGAACTGGCGTGGTGGGTCGGTCTGATCGGCGTCGTCGGCATCGTGTACGGCGCGCTGGTGGCGATGGGGCAGACCGACTTCAAGCGGATGCTGGCGTACTCGAGTGTCAGCCACATGGGGTACGTCGTCCTCGGCCTCGCGGCCTGGGGTTCCGCCGACCGCTCCGAGTACTGGGAGTGGGGCGTGAACGGGGCGGTGTTTCAGATGCTCGCGCACGGCGTCACCGCCGCCGGGCTGTTCTTCGTCGTCGGTGTCGTGTACGACCGCGCCCACCACCGCGACCTGGACCGCTTCGGCGGGCTGAAGGAGCCGATGCCCGTCTACTCCGGCCTGAGCGCGTTCCTGTTCTTCGCCGGCATGGGCCTGCCGGGGCTGTGCGGGTTCGTCGGCGAGTTCATGGTGATGATGGCGGCGTGGAACTTCTCGCCGGCCCTGGCGATCCCGGCGATCCTGGCCACGGTGCTGACGGCCGCGTATCTGCTGTGGGCGTGGCAGCGGGTGTTCCTGGGCGTGAACCCGATCACCGCGACGTACCCGGACGTGACGGCGCGGGAAGGGGCGGTGCTGTTCCCGCTCGTCGGCCTGTGCCTGGCGCTGGGCGTGCTGCCCGGCCTGCTGGTGTTCCAGTGGATGGAGCCGAGCGTCTTCGGGTGGGTGGAGACGCTGGCGAAGCTGAAACCGTGAGAACGGGCGTGATCGCTCGGCCCGTTGGAGGCCGGATCAAATTTGTATAGAAGTATATATGCGTTCCGTTTTTGGTTTTGTCAAGTAAACCGGACGGAATTGCACAAAATAGTTTGACCCCTGCCCGTGTCGGGTCGGTGTCCCGACGGGTTCCGTGTTTCTGCTTGTCGGCCGCGCGGCGTACAATGGTGACGAGTCACTGGGGAGCCAGCCATGAAACTGTCCGACGCCATCCGCCGCGCGAGCGAGCTGTCCGAGGCCATCAACACGTACTGGCTGCGGGAGTCGCCGAAGCGGCACCCGCGCTACCCGCTGATCTACCCCGGCGAGGAGCCGCCGCCGCCGCCGCCGGAAGAGGCCGAGTTGGAAGCGTTCCTCCGCTCTTTGCCGCTGGAGCAGTTGCACCTGTTGGTCGCCATCGCGGATGTGGGGGCCGTATTCAGCCGAGCGAAGCGGTTCGAGGCTACCCTTGCCGACGCCTGCCGGCAGTATCCCGAAACCGAGTGGGCGGTGAATCGGCTCGTGTCGCAAGGCCTGTTGCACGACTACTTCGCCGACGGGTTGGGGGCGCTCGCGCGGGCCGGCGTCGATGCCGAATCGCACCAACTGGCCCACGCCTGACACGTCCCGCCGAGGCGCGCGATGCCGTCCGCAGCCCACGAGACCCACTTCGCCGCGCTGATGACCGACGCGCGGGTGCTGACGGACCTGCGCGGCCGACTGTGGCAATTCCCCGGCGGCCGCGCGTTCATCGGGGCCGTCTCGCGCGGCCTCGTCATCGCCTGCGTGTCGGCGTGGGAGTCGTACGTCGAGGAACTCGTCCGCGAGGCGGTCGCACTGCTTCGCCCCTCCTCCCCGCCCCTGGGGACGTGGCCGGCGTTGAACGCCTCCGTTCGCGGGATGCTCGGCCGGTTCAACACGCCGAACACCGACCAAATTCGCCAGTTGTTTTCGGACGCGCTGGGCCTGCCGGACATCCAGCAGGCGTGGGAGTGGTCCGGTGTGACGGCAACTCGGTCCCGTGAGCGACTTCAAGAGGTGATGGAGTTCCGCCATCAGATCGCGCACGGGGTGAACCCGCGGCCGGTCGTGGACACGCAGTTCGCCAGAACCTTGATCCAGTTCTTCGAACGCCTCGCTCGCTGTACCGACACCCGCGTTCGGCAGCACCTGGCGGCCGACCTGGGCGTCGGCGAGCCGTGGCCGGAGTGACCGTTTGACCACTGCCGGCACCGGGCATTTTCGCCCGCGTTCGGCTTGACGTTGGCGGGCCGGCGTTTACAGTAACCTCCTCCGAATCGCGTCCGGTATCCGCCGCAGGAAGTCCGCCGTCATGTCCACGACCATGGCCACCCCGTCCACCGCCGACCGCAAGTGGGTCGTCATCGACGCCGCCGACCAGGTGGTCGGCCGCCTGGCGGTCGCCGTCGCCAACCTGCTCCGGGGCAAGCACAAGCCGACGTTCACCCACCACATCGACACCGGCGACTTCGTCGTCGTCATCAACGTCGAGAAGGTGCAGTTCACCGGCCGCAAGTGGGAGCAGAAGAGCTACCAGACGTACTCCCACTACGCCGGCGGGCAGAAGATCATCCCGGCCACCGAGATGCTGGCCCGCCGCCCGGAAGAGATCCTCCGGCTGGCCGTCAAGCGGATGATTCCCCGCGGCCCGCTCGGGTACAAGCAGCTCACCAAGCTGAAGCTGTTCGTCGGGTCGCAGCACGACCACCAGGCGCAGAATCCCACCGAATACAAACTGAGCTAACCCCCACCGGACCTCCGTGCCATGGCAGACGCGAAGAAGAAGGCCCCGATCACCTACTACCTCGGCACCGGCCGGCGGAAGACCGCCGTGGCGCGGGTGCGGATCGTCGAGGGGAAGGGGAGCATCGTCATCAACGACCGCACGCTGACCGACTTCTTCACGGAAGAGAAGGACCGCGAGGCCGTCCTCGGGCCGCTCAAGGTGACCGAGCAGCTCGCCCGCCTGGACGTGGTCGTGCGGGTGCACGGCGGCGGCATTACCGGTCAGGCGGACGCCATCAAGCAGGGCGTGTCCCGCGCCATCAAGACGATGTTCTCGCCGGTGGAGGAGCGGAAGGCGGTCACCCGCGACCACGTCACCATGATCCGCTCCTACAAGGAGCAGAAGAAGGACGTGCCGGGCGCGACCCCGACGGCCCCCGCGGCTGCCCCGGCAGTTGAAGGTGCGGCCGAAGACACCGCGACCGGCATGGTCAAGCGGCTCCGCGACGGCGGCTTCCTCACCCGCGACAGCCGCATGAAGGAGCGCAAGAAGTACGGCCTCCGCGGTGCCCGTCGCGGGACGCAGTTCTCGAAGCGCTAACGAGCGATGGCACCCCAACGTTGCTCGAACGCCACCGGCTTGCCGGTGGCGTTTTTCGTCGTGAACCCAGGGGCTTCCGCCCCTGGCTACGTTCGCCGGTCCCTCCGGGACGGAAGACAATCCCAGCCCCAACTCGTGCTTTCGATTCTTCGCCCCGGAGGGGCCGCCTACCGTAGCCCAGGGCGGAAGCCCTGGGTTCCCAATATCCGCTCATCTCACGCGGTACACCGTGTACGCCCCGCGGTCGAGCGGGATCGCTTCCAGCCGCGACGATTTCAGCCCCATCGCCGTCGGCGCGACGACGTGGGTGACGCCTTCGCGGACGATCTCCTCGACGACGCCGCGCCGGTCCCAGTCGGCGTCCGCGAACCACGCCGCGCACCGCGACACCCGCCGGTGCCACTCCATCACCTCGGAGTCCTTGTACGGGATCGCCTTGAAATCGACGTGCAGCGCCGCGCCGGTGCGGAGGCGGAAGCGGGCCATCTCGAAGTAGACCACGGCCGACGGGTCGGGCGGTTTGGTGAACGTGTTCGAGTACACACCGCGCGCGGTCGTCGGCTTCGGGAACCGTGCCGGCACGAGGTACACCTCGCCGGGCTTGCGGTGGTCCGCGACGAACGCCAGCGCCGCGTCTTCGCCCTCCGGTTCGCGGTAGCCGAGGTGGAACGACTGTACGAGGACCGCGCCGACGACGGCGACGCCGAGCAGTCCCCGCGCGAGAGGCCAGTCGAACCACGGCAATCGTTCGGCCAGCTTCGCCACCAGCACCGCCGTCGCCACTGGCACCAGGACGGCCGTGATCCGCCAGGGGAACATCAGCGACAGCGTCGGGTTCGCGGTGATGAAGACCGCGACCGTGCCGAATGCCGCGAGGGTCATCGTCACGCCCAGCGGTAGGAACAACCGCGTGCCGCGAAGCGCCAACAAGCCTGCCAGCATCCACAGCACTTGCAGGCCCGCGACCCAGTCGAACCAACGACCGGGCCGGGTGTGGTGCGGGATGCGGACTTCAGAAAGGACTCGCTGCGCCTCATCGAAGCAGGTCGGATCGGGGACGAAGACGGTCAGGATGTGAACCACCACCGGCGACACCAACCCGATTGCCAGCAGCGCGCCGAGGGCGACCGTCTTCCATTTCCCCCGCGTCGCTTCACCCACCAGATACCCGGCGATCAACAGCGCGGCGGGGAGCAGGTACGTCGAGTGAATCAGGTTCGCCCCGGCCGCCAGTCCCACCGCCAGCAACGGCCGCTCATCCCGATACGCCGCCGCGGACGCCAGCAGCGCCACGCCGACCACCGACGGCTGCAACCCCGGCCCCAGGATGTACTGGCTGGCCAGCCCGCAGTGGAGGAACCACGGGTAGTCGGCACCCAACAGCCGGTCGCTGGCCCACCGGAGAATGCCGGCGTGCAGCAGCGTGAAGAGTGCCGCGAATACCGGCCCCGCGCGCAGGCTCGGCTTCACCAGCCGCCACGCCGACAGGAAGTACGCCATCAGCGCGAGGAAGAAGACGACGTGGAACGGCCACTCGCCGACGTGCGCCAAGCTGAACGCGACGAACGCCGAGAACACGGGCGTCGGGTCGGTGGTGTTCGCCAGCCAGTCGGACGACAGGTCGCCGACGCCGGCCGACGCCGCGCCGTGCAGCACATACTGGTTCTGGTTCGAGTAGTACAGCGGCGACTGCGTGTGCGCGACGGCGAACAGCACCGCGAAGCCGACGGGGAGCAGTTTCATCCGGTCATTGTGCGCGGCGCGGCAGCGGCGGCGATGTCCGGTCGCCGACAGGCTCAGTCGTGCCCGCCGGGGAAGTCGCCGACCTCGTGCCAGTGCTGGGGGTTCCGCCGCATGTAGCTGACCATGTACGCCGGTTCCATCGCCTTCGCGTCCAGTTCGAACGGCAGCACCTTCTGCGGCGCGATGCCGTTTCGGGCCAGCCGGAGGATCGCCACTTGGTAGCAGATGACGACGAACTGCGAGCAGAACAGGCGGTCGTGCGACGTGCCGGCCTCGATCTCCTGGAGTTGGGTCTTCACGCCGGCGGTCACCCCGGTGCGGGTGAACATGACCGCCGCCGCGCCGGCGAAGTTGTACCGGCCGAACGTCTCGTTCGGCTTCTGTCGGCCGTTCAGTTCGATGGCCACGTCCGCCGCCTGATGCGCGCACACCTTGGCGAAAGCCGGCGTCAACTGCCCGTTCGTCCCGCGCAGGCGGAACACCGTCGCCGGGCTGTACGGCTCCTCGGTGTGCACCCCTTCGGCGTGGGACTCGGCGATCTCGATGGGGCCGTCGCGGCACACGATCTGCGAATGGACGTAATTGGACGTGCCGAAGTTGCCGGTGAAGAACGAGCCGATGCTGATGATCGCGTGGGTCAGCCCGGACTCGTGCTTCGTCATCAGGATGTCGCCGACGCGCAGGTCGGCGCGGGTGATCGCGGGCACGGCGGTTTCCTCGGGGAGATGGTGGTCGAATCGGAACTCCCGGAAACTTACGTTCGCCGTCCGACGATTCTTGCACCGTACTCGCCGATTCCTTGACATCACCCCGCCACCCCGCACAATGGCGGACGGTTCACCTCCCCTCCCGGAACCCGTCTCATGGCCACCGCCACCGCCGTCCGTCCGCGCATCGCCCCGCCCGCCGTCGCCCCGTTCCAGCCGATGTTCGTCGGCGGCAAGTGGGTCGAGTCCCGTTCGGGCAAAACGTTCTCTACCGTCAACCCGGCCACCGGCAAGGTCATCTGCGAAGTCGCCGAGGGCGACGCGGCCGACATCGACGCGGCGGTGACGGCGGCCCGCGCCGCCATGAACGGCCCGTGGGGGCGGATGAACGCCTCCGGTCGCGGCCGGCTGCTGAACGAGCTGGCCGACGCCATCGAGGCGAACGTGGAGGAACTGGCCGCGCTGGAGTCGCTCGACAACGGCAAGCCGATCATGGAGTCCATGCACGCCGACCTGCCGCTCGTGTTGCAGTGCTACCGGTACTACGCCGGCTGGGCCGACAAGAACCACGGCAGCACCATCCCCATCGACGGCCACTACTTCTGCTACACCCGGCACGAGCCGGTCGGCGTCGTCGGGCAGATCATCCCGTGGAACTTCCCGCTGCTCATGCAGGCGTGGAAGTGGGGGCCGGCGCTGGCGTGCGGGAACGCGGTCGTGCTGAAGCCGGCCGAGCAGACGCCGCTGACCGCGTTGCGGGTGGCGAAGCTGGCGCAGGAGGTCGGCTTCCCCGACGGCGTCATCAACGTGGTGCCGGGCTACGGCCCGACCGCCGGGGCCGCGCTGAGTTCGCACATGGACGTGGACAAGATCGCGTTCACCGGCGAGACCGCCACCGGCAAGATCGTGATGACGGCCGCCGCGCAGTCGAACCTCAAGAGCGTCTCGCTCGAACTCGGCGGCAAGTCGCCGAATATCGTGTTCGCCGACGCCGACATCGACGCCGCCGTCGCGGGGGCCTACGTCGGCCTGTTCCTGAATCAGGGGCAGTGCTGCGTGGCCGGGTCGCGGCTGTTCGTGCAGGAGGCGGCCTACGACGAGTTCGTCCACAAGATGACGGCCAAGGCGAAGGGGCGACGGCTCGGCGACCCGTTCGACCCGGCCACCGAACAGGGGCCGCAGGTGAGCGAGGAGCAGCAGCAGCGGGTGATGGGGTACATCGACGCCGGCCGGCGGGACGGGGCGACGCTGCTGACCGGCGGCGGCCGCGGGCCGGCCGAGGGGTACTTCGTCGAGCCGACCGTGTTCACCGACGTGACCGACGACATGACCATCGCCAAGGAGGAGATCTTCGGGCCGGTCATGTCGATCCTGAAGTTCAAGGACGCGGACGAGGTGATCGACCGGGGCAACCGCACCTTGTACGGCCTGGCGGCGGCGGTGTGGACCCGCGACATCAAGAAGGCGCTCCGCCTGAGTCACGCGCTGAAGGCCGGCACGGTGTGGGTGAACTGCTACGACGTGTTCGACGCGGCCGCCCCGTTCGGCGGGTTCAAGATGTCCGGCATCGGCCGCGAACTGGGCCAGTACGCGCTGCAACTGTACACCGAGGTGAAGACCGTCATCATGGCCGTGTGAGGACGTGTGCGGCAGCGGATTATGGCGAGCGGGGGGCGTCAGCCCCCTGTTGTGGTCGAAATCCCCAGGGAACAGGGGGCTGACGCCCCCCGCTCGCCCGGAACCGCCAAAATCAATTGCCACACCCCAACCCCTCTCCCTCGGACGTTCCGCGCGGCGCGGGAACTGGGGAGAGGGGCCGGGGGTGAGGGCCTGAACCCGCCTGACCGCAGGTCGGGATCACAGGGAGAGGGTGGACGGCGCAGCCGTCCGGGTGAGGGCCGAACCCCGGCGGTGCCAGGAAACTTCGGCGCACCCGGGTTGCGGTGTGCCGGGGAACTCCGACTTCGCTTCTGAAGTGCCCTCGACGCTGAGCGCGGCTTTTCATGTCCCGCCGATTGCGTCCCTCTGTCCGGTCGTATCGGCTGGCGCGGGGACTTGGGTCGGCACGAGACGGTCGGGAACGGGTCGGGCGAAAGCCGCCCTTGACCGCCGGGCGATAATAGAGTGTGGGATCGCCTTCCCGTCCGGAGGATTCGGCATGTCGCGGACGAAACGGATTCTGGCCGCCCTCGCGGCCGTATCGCTGGCCCCCGTCGGCTGCGGCGGCATCGACGGCCCGCGGAAGAACGCCAGCAAGCCCCGCCCGGACCTGCCGGAGTACTCCATCGAGGAGCAGCGGAAGCGTGCCCGCGACAAGTACGCCCTGCCGGACGACGACTGGCGGACCGGCCCGGCCACCTTCAGCGACCGTCCCAGCCCCATCGGGCGGTGAAGCTCGGATGCGAGTGGGTGGAACGCCCGCCGCGCCTCCACCGCCGCCGGCAACGACAAGTCGGCACGACACCGCCGGCAGGTGGCGGTTTCGTTGGAGGCGCGACAGCAGGGACAGGTGTAAGGTCGTGATGGTGTGCGCTTCACGCACCACCGATGGTGGGCGGTCGCGTGGCTTGCGGCGACGACACGGAGTCGGTC
>JAYTTN010000745.1:0-3550 GCA_043745295.1 Fimbriiglobus sp.
CAGCCCCCTGTTTCCGTGGGGATGTCGAACACAACAGGGGGCTGACGCCCCCCGCTCGCCAACAACAATTGCCGCACCCCGCCGTGGAGTGCGCGTTGAAGGCGTGCGTGCTGAAGCAGATGGTGAACACCGGCTGGGTATTCGCGCCAGCGGCCGAGGGCAAGAGGAAGAAAACCCTGCAAGACGTGCTGACGCACGACTTCCAGAAGTTGTTGGAGATCGCCGGCCCGGACGGCGAGTATTGGGCGCGGATCGAGGCGAGCGAACGGGAACAGACCGCATTCAGTCGGCACTGGGGAACCGTGAACGAGTGGTCGGTCGATGAGCGGTATCGGGAGACGAGTCGTGAGAAGGCCGAAGCGATGTTCGAGGCCATCACCGCGAAACCGGACGGAGTTCTCGCATGGCTGAAGACCTACTGGTGACGGAACAACTTGAGGATGGGTACGAGTTCGTTCGCCGGCTCGCGCGCGCCGACGCCGGCGTTTCGGTCGCGTTCTGGGCCAAGCGGGACGCGGACGCGAGTTGGACGATCTGGCTCGGTTACGGGACGAAACCGACCGACGGCGGGTTCCGACTCCTTCTGGGGGCTGCGGACGGATTGCCGGAGATTCGACTCGGATTCAGCCGGCGGGTCACGCTCGACGACCCGGCGGCGGCGCTGGCGGTCCAACTCCGCGACCGCAGACCGCAACAAAACCGGCCCGTTCACGTCGGCCCGAAGCTGCTCCGCCCCGTCGGGTTGTACGAGGCCGTCATCTATCCCAAGATCGGCAAGATGAACCCCGGCGAGGTGGCCGTCGCGCTGGCGCACGAGATGAACCGGGCCGGCGAATCGTCGCCCGTCACGCTCACCCTCGCCGACGGGGCGGAGGTCCGCGGCTACCCGCTGGCCATCCGCAAGTCGGCGGTCGGCGGTGCCATGGTGGAGCTGGCCGACGCGGACACCAAGGGCAAAGGGGCGGACGTGCCGCTCGACCGCATCTTCTCGGTGGTGCCGGATTCCCTGACACCGTAACCGATCCGGTGGGCGGGAAACGGCCGCGCTGAGCGGCGATCAACCACCCCGTCCAGCCCGCCTGCCGGCGGAAAGGCCAATTGTTCGGATTTCCTGGTCCGAGCGCGCGGCACGCGGGTTGCATCCTTACGGGCGTCACATCGACGCTCGTCACACGTCCCACCGAGGGTCCGCCATGACCCGCTTCTCGCTCCTGTCCCTCGTCGCCGGGGCGGCGTTCGCCCTCTCGGTGCAGGCTCAGGATCCGCCGAAGGTCGATCCGCCCAAGGCCGACCCCGCCAAAGCGGAAGAACCGCCGAAGGCCGACCCGCCCAAGAGCGACCCCGTCCCCAAGCCGGCCGACGACCTCGTGGTGGTGAAGACGAGCGGCGGGGACGTGTCCGGCACGGTGTCGAAGGTGTCCGCCACGCAGATCAGCGTGAAGGTGCCGCAGCAGGTGCAGGACGGCGTCACCACGCAGTCGGTGCGGGTGCCGAACCCGGTGAAGCCCGGCCACGCCCAGACCTACCACACGGTCCGGCAGCAGGTGCCCAAGTACAAGACGGTGCAGCAGGAGGCGACGTTCGACCTGGGGGCCACCGTCGCGGTGAAGACGGCGAGCGGGCGGGTGTCCGACATGAGCGCCGTCCAGGCGGGCACGTCGGTGGTCGTCCACCTGACCAAAGTGAAGGAAGGGAAAGCCTACGAGAAGGCCGAGGTCCACATCGAGGTGACCCGCATCCTGGTGCCGAACCAGGCCGCGCCGCCGACCGGCGACTCGTCCAAGAAGAACTGATCGCTGCCAGAGGTGTCCACGCCCGCCGCCGGTCGGTGGGAGGTTCGGGTCGGGTCCGGTGTCGTGGGGACATCGGGTCCGATCCGGGCCTCTCCCGCCCGGCGGCGGGTTTTTCCGCGCCCGCTCGGTTGCCCCGCCGCGCCGTTCGGGTAGGCTGTCCGTCGCCCGCCGAATCTCCCTTCCCGCGTCCGGAGTCCCTCCCATGCCCTCCCGCCTGTGGTCCGTCCTCGCGCTCGCCCTCGCCGTCGGCACCGCCCGCGCCGACGTGACGCTGCACCCGCTGTTCACCGACAACATGGTCCTGCAACAGAAGGCCAAACTGCCCGTCTGGGGCAAGGCCGCGCCCGGCGAAGAGGTGGCCGTCAAGTTCACGACCGAGAAGAACATCCCGCTCGCCGAAGGCACCGCCAAGGCCGACGACAAGGGCGACTGGAAAGTGATGCTCGCCGAACAGACGGCCGGCCAGGTCGAGGGTTGCAAGCTGGTCGTGAAAGGCAAGAACGAGATCACCCTGAGGAACGTGGCCGTCGGCGAGGTGTGGGTCTGCTCCGGCCAGTCGAACATGGAGTGGTCGGTGAACAGCAGCTTCGACCCCGAGAAGGTGAAGGCCGGGGCGCTGAACGCCAACCTGCGACTGTTCACCGTGGCCAAGAAGACCAGCACCACCCCGCTGACCGACTACGCCGACCTCAAGCACTTCGGCAAGTGGGCCGAGTGCAAGCCGGACAACGCGGGCGGCTTCTCGGCGGTGGCGTACCACTTCGGGCAGGCGATCCAGAAGGCGCTGAACGTGCCCGTCGGGCTGATCCACACGTCGTGGGGCGGCACCCCGTGCGAGGCGTGGGCGAGCGCCGAGGCGCTGGCGGCGGTGCCGGAGTTGAAGTACTACGCCGACCGCGCGACGGCCGCCGCCGCCCAGTTCGAGAAGGAGAAGAAGGCGGTCGGCCCGAACACCCCGGCGTCGCTGTACAACGCCATGATTCACCCGCTGCTGCCGTTCGCCGCGAAGGGGGCCATCTGGTACCAGGGCGAGTCGAACGCCGGCCGCGCCTACGAGTACCGCACCCTGTTCCCGACCATGATCGAGGATTGGCGGAAGAAGTGGGGCACCGACCTCGCCTTCCACCTGGTGCAGCTGGCCCCGTGGCACGCGAACGACGCCGACGGGGTGAGCTGGGCCGAACTGCGCGAGGCGCAGACGCTGACCACCACGAAGTTGAAGGGCGTCGGCATGGCGGTCATCACCGACGCGGGCGACCTGCTGGACATTCACCCCCGCGACAAGACGACCGTCGGCAACCGGCTGGCCCGCGCCGCCCTGGCCCAGACCTACGGCCAGAAGGGGGTGGGTAGCGGCCCGACGTACAAGGGCATGAAGATCGACGGCGACAAGGTGACGCTCGCGTTCGAGAACGTCGGCACCGGGCTGGTGGCCAAGTACGCCACCCTGAACGGGTTCACCGCGTGCGGCGAGGACAAGTACTTCTACCCGGCGAAGGCGGTCCTCCAGGGGACGGACGCGATCGTCGTGACGTGCGACAAGGTGTCCAAGCCGACGGCCGTGCGGTTCGGCTGGAAGAACTACCCGGTGGCGAACGTGTACAACAAGGAGGGGCTGCCGATGGTGCCGTTCCGCACCGACGACTTCCCGTACACCACCATGCCGAAGAAGTGAAGTCGGAGGGCGAGCTGCGACCACAAGGGGTGCGGCAATTGTTGTTGGCGAGCGGGGGGCGTCAGCCCCCTGTTGTGTTCAA